>NZ_JCBAMT010000078.1:0-32954 GCF_059760445.1 Achromobacter sp. D7-1
GGCCGGGGCCGCGGCGGATGGCGGGCTTACTCGGCCGGCGTGATCACGCGGCCGGTTTCGAAGAACGCTTGCAGGTTTTCCAGCATCAGGTTCTCCATGGCCATGCGGGTTTCCAGCGTGGCGCTGCCGATATGCGGCAGCAGCACCGCCTTGTCGGTCTTGAGCAGCGCCTCGGGCACCTTGGGCTCGTGCTCGAACACGTCGAGCGCGGCGCAGCCCAGCTTGCCCGCTTCCAGGGCCGCGACCAGCGCGGTTTCGTCGATGACGGGGCCGCGCGCGATGTTGACGATGATGCCCGTGGGGCCCAGCGCTTCCAGCACTTCGCGGTTCACCAGATGGCGCGTGCTGGGACCGCCGACGGTGGCCACGATGAGGAAGTCGGCCCACTTGGCCAGATCGGTGAGCGAGGCCTCGTAGCCGTACTCGACGTCATCGCGCTTGCGGCGGTTGTGGTAGCGCACGTCCATGTCGAAGCCCATGCCGCGGCGGGCGATGGCCTCGCCGATGCGGCCCAGGCCGACGATGCCCAGCTTTTTGCCGCTGACGCGCAGGCCCAGCGGAATGCCGCCATGCACCTGGCCCCATTGGCCCGCGCGCACGAAGCGTTCGCCCTGGCCCATGTGGCGCGCGCCCGCAATCAGCAGGCCCCAGGCCAGATCGGCGACGCAGTCGGTCAGCACGTCGGGGGTGTTGCTGACCTGCACGCCGCGCTGCTTGGCGGCCTGGACGTCGATGGTCTCGTAGCCCACGCCCCAGCTGCAGATGGCCTTGAGGTCGGGCAGGGCGTTGATGAGTTCGGCGTTGGCGCCGAAGGTGGCGGAGGTGACGACGGCGGTGATGCCCTTGCCATGCTCGGCCAGCGCCGCCTTGCGGTCCGGGTACTTCCATAGTTCGACGACGTCGTAGCGGTCCGCGAGCGTCTTGTTGGCGTAGGGGGAACCGGCCAGCGAGCCGACCTGGATGATGCGATGCTTGGTGGTCATGTTGTCGTACAGGTGGGTGGCAAAACGTTGATGCTACTTGATCCGGCCTTGAACCAGGCTGACAGGATGCCCGCCAGGGGCACCCTGCAGTCTGATCGCGGCCTCACTCGAGCTGGATATTGGCTTTCTGGATGACGTCCTTCCAGCGCTTGACCTCGGCCTGCTGGAACGCCGTGAACTGCTGCGGCGTGTTGGCCACGACCTCGAAGCCCAGGCCTTGCAGGGTCTTTTCGGTCTGGGGATCGCGCAGCGCGGTCTGCAACGCCTTGGACAATTGCTGGACGACGGGCGCGGGCGTGCCCTTGGGCACCGCGAAGCCCTGCCAGGAATACACCACCATGTCCTTGATGCCGGCCTCGGCCAGCGTGGGCACGTCCGGCAGGTCGGCGGCGCGGGCGTCGCCCGTGATGGCCAGCGCCTTGAGCTTGCCGGCCTTGATGTGGGTCTGGACCGCGCCCAGGTTCTGGAACGACACGTTGACCTGCCCGCCGATCAGGTCGGCGATGGCCGCGCCGCCGCCGCGGTAGGGCACGTCCACGCCCGTGCTCTGGGTGCGCTGGCGGAACAGCACGGCCGACAGGTGGTCCGACGAGCCCGTGCCCGAGGAGGCATAGGACACCTTGCCCGGATTTTTCTTCGCGTACTCGATCAGTTCGGCGACGGTGCTGGCCGGAAATGCGGGAGCGGCCACCAGCACGTTGGGATTGCGCACCGCCTGGGTCAGGTATTCGAAATCCTTGCTGGGGTTGTACGACAGGTTCTTGTACAGCGCTTCGTTGATGGCGAAGGTGCCGATGGAGCCGACCATCATGGTGTAGCCGTCGGGCGTGGAGCGGGCCAGCGCCTGCGCGCCGATGGCGCTGTTGGCGCCGGGCTTGTTCTCGACCACGAAGGTCTGTCCCAGGATCTTCGTCAACCCTGGCGTGACCGAGCGCGCGGTGATGTCGGAAGATCCGCCTGGCACGAAGGGCACGATCATCGTGACGGGTTTGTCGGGATAGCCGGCGGCCTGCGCTGCGGGCGTCCCGAGCAGCACGGCGCCCGCGGCGACGGCGGCTGCCATGGCCGCGGCGCTCATCAGTTTGTTCATGGTGTCTCCTGGTTCGCGTGCTGATGAAGAGCCCGCCGCCCACGCGTTGCGGACGGGCCCGGATCGGCTTGGGGTCAGTCGACCTTGGCGCCGGATTTCTTCACGACCTCCGCCCATTTGGCGGACTCCTGCGCCATGAACTGTTTGAATTGGGCCGGCGTGTTGCCGGAAGGCGTGGCGCCCTGTGCCTGCAACTGGGCGCGCACCGATTCCAGCTTGAGGGCGGCGGCCACGTCGCGCTGGATCTTGTCGACCACCGCCTGCGGCGTGCCGGCGGGCGCCAGCAGACCGAACCAGCTGGACGCGTCATAGCCCTGCACGCCGGCCTCGGCCATGGTGGGCACGTCGGGCAGGGCGGGCGAGCGCTGGGCGCTGGTGACGGCCAGCGGGCGCAGCTTGCCGCTCTTGAGAAAGCCCATGGAGGACGGCAGGTTGTCGAAGATCAGATCGGCGGAACCGGCCATCACGTCGGTCAGCGCCGGGCTGCTGCCCTTGTAGGGGACGTGGGTCATGCGCGTGCCCGTCATGTTCTGGAACAGCTCGCCCGACAGATGGGTGGAAGTGCCGTTGCCGGTGGACGCCATGTTGACGCTGCCCGGATTGGCCTTCAGGTACTTGATCAGGTCGGCCACCGTGCGGATGCCGTGCTTGTCGGCGAAGCCGGGGTTGAGCTCCAGGATGTTGGGCACCGGGATCACCAGCGTCACCGGCACGAAGTCCTTGACGGGGTCGTAGGGCAGCTTGGCATAGACGGACTGGTTGATGGCATGGGTGCTGACGGTGCCCATCAGCAGGGTGTAGCCGTCTGGCGCGGCGCGCGCGGCTTCGGCCGTGCCGACGTTGCCGCCGGCGCCCGCCTTGTTGTCCACCACCACGGCCTTGTTCCAGGTCTTGCCCAGTTCGGCCGCGACGATGCGCGCCGCGATGTCGGTGGTGCCGCCGGCCGGGAAAGGCACGATGATCTTGACGTCGCGCTCGGGGTAGCCGGCCAGCGCCGGCGCGGCCGGCAATAGCAAGGCGGCTGCCGTCAGGACGGCGGTAGACAGGGCGGACAGGACAGACCGGCCTCGCGCAGGGGCTGCATGCATGGAACTCGTCTCCTCGGTGTGCGCGTGGCCGCGCATCGTTTCTGGGGGTATTCCGCCCCTGGCATGGCCCGAGGCTTTGAAGCCGCATGGCACCCCGCGGCGCCCTGCGTTTTGCTGCCTGACTACTTGTAAAACAAATATATGTATTGAGCTTGTGCTTGTCAACCAAGTATACTTTTTTGAACCCCTACACCCGATAGCTGGATCAGCCAGGAGCCCCCGCCCATGAAAACCTCCCCGGTCACCGCGCAGGATTTGCAGCGTTCGGTCATTGCCGTGCCGCCATTGGCGCGCCACGACGATCTTTCGCTGAACGAGGCGGCCAACAAGGCCTTGCTCGGCCATCTGGAAGCGGGCGGCGTGCGCAACGTGATGTATGGCGGCAATGCCAATTTCTATAACGTGGGCGTGGGCGAGTACGCGCGCATCGTCGACATGCTGGCCGGACTGGCGGGTGCGGACACCTGGATCCTGCCTTCGGTGGGGCCCGACTACGGCAAGATGATGGATCAGGCGGCGATCCTGCGGACACGCGCCTTTCCCACGGCCATGCTGCTGCCCATGTCCTTTCCCTATACGGACGCGGGATTGGCCGAAGGCGTGCGCCGCTTCACGGACGCGCTGGGCAAGCCTGCGGTGATCTACATCAAGTCGTCCGGCTACCTGGCGCCGGAAAGCGCCGCGCGCCTGATCGAAGAGGGCCGCATCGTGGCCTTCAAGTACGCCGTGGTCCGCGACGACCCGTCGCAGGACACGTATCTGTCGTCGCTGCTGCAGGCGGTGGACGCGCGCTGGGTCGTCAGCGGCATCGGCGAGCGCCCGGCCATTGTGCACTACCGCGATTTCGGCCTGAAGAGCTTTACCTCGGGCTCGGTTTGCGTGGCGCCGCGAGGCTCGATGCGCCTGTTGCATCTGCTGCGCGACGGCCGCTACGACGAAGCCGAAGCCGTGCGCCAGCAGTACCTGGGCCTGGAGGATTGCCGCGACAGCATCAGCCCCATCCGCGTGCTGCACGATGCCGTGACGCTGTCGGGCGTGGCGGACATGGGGCCGATGCTGCCCTTGCTGACCGGCATATCCGCCGCCGAACGCGAGCGCGTGGCGCCGGTGGCGCGGGCCCTGGCGGCCTGGGACCGGGAGGCGGCCGCCGCGTGAACCCGCAAGCGGGCCGGGGCGCGCGCATTGACGGTACGATGAGCGCTGTCCCGCCATTGCGGACTGCGCCATAGCATCGAGGAGGTTTCGTGGCCCGACCCAAAGCAACACCGGCGCCTGCGCCGCAGGCGCCCGCCGAATCCGACGCCGCGGGTGCGCTGGTGCTCGAACGCGGGCATCGGGTCCGCCTGGCTGACCAGCTCTACGGCCAGATCTTCGAGCAGATCGTGTCCGGCGGACTGAACGTGGGCGACAAGCTGCCTTCCGAGAACGAGATCTCCGAACGCTTCGGCGTGTCGCGGCCGGTGGTGCGCGAGGCGCTGCTGCGGCTGCGCGCCGACGGCCTGATCACCGCGCACCAGGGGCTGGGCACCTTCGTCAGCCACGCGCCCGCGCCGCGCCTTAAGACCTTCAACGACGTGCAGAACGTCAGCGCCTATCTGCGGGCCCAGGAGGTGCGGGTGGCGCTGGAGGGCGACGCCGCGCGCCTGGCGGCGCTGCGCCGCACCGACGAGCAGCTCAGGAAGATCGCGGACGCGCACGCGGCCTTTGCCGACAGCCTGGCGCGCGGCCAAGTGTCGGCTGAGGCCGACCTGGCGTTCCATGCCAGCATCGCCGAAGCCAGCGGCAACGACTTCTATCTGGGCGTGCTGGAGAGCATCCACGAATCCATCAGCGGCTTCATGCGCCTGACCCTGAACCTGACCCGCACCGGTTCGCGCCAGCGCGCGCAGCGCGTGGTGGACGAGCACGCCGCGATCCTGGACGCGATCCGCGAACAGGACAGCGAACGCGCCCGCGTCGCCATGCAGTTCCATCTGGGCCAGGCCCGCCACCGGCTGGTGGACCGCGAGCGCGATTGATCTTCGCCGCCCGCCCGCCGCGACCGAACCAGAACCACAGGAGACCAGAGTGCCAGGGAACGGAGTCATAGCGGCGGACGTGCCGGTGGAGCAGGTCCGCGAGCAGATCCTGCAGGTATTGATGGCATGGGGCATGGCGCAGGATCTGGCGCACATCACCGCGGGCCTGATGGCGCGCACCGACCTGCTGGGCATCGATTCGCACGGCATCTCCATGCTGCCGGCCTACGAGGACAAGCTGCGCGCCGGCACCCTGAGGCTGGACGCCAGGCCGCGGATCCTGCGCGACGGCGGCGCCAGCGCGCTGATCGACGGCATGGGCGGCCTGGGCTATCCGGTGGCGGCGCAGGCGATGAACCTGGCCGTGGACAAGGCGCTGGAGCATGGCGTGGGCGCCGTGTCGGTTCGTAATTCGCATCACTTCGGCGCGGCTGGCGTCTATGCGCGCATGGCGGTCGAGCGCGGCGTGGTCGGACTGGTGACCAGCAGCGCCAACGGCGTCATCATGGTGCCCACGCGCGGCGCCATGCCCATGCTGGGCACCAACCCCATCGCCTTCGGCGCGCCGGCCGCCTACAACGAGCCCTTTCTGCTGGACATGGCGACTACCACCGTGGCCGCCAACAAGGTCAAGGTCTATGACTTCCTGGATCAGCCGCTGCCACCGGGCTGGGCGGTCGACGGGCAGGGCGGGGCGGTCACCGATGCGGCCGCCGCCATGCAATTCATCTTCAAGCATCCCGAGGGCGGCCTGACCCCCTTGGGCGGCACCGCCGCCATGAGCAGCCACAAGGGTTACGGCCTGGCGATGATGGCGCAGATCCTGGGCGGCACGCTCAGCGGCAGCGCCTTCGCCGCGCGCCGCGCCCCGACTCGCCGTCCGGGCGAGCCCGACGACGTGGGCCATTTCTTCCTGGCCCTGAACCCCGACGCGTTCCGCGCGGCCGGTTCGTTCGAGTCCGACATGGACGACATGATCGACGCCATGCACGATACGCCGCCCGCCAATCCGGACGAACCGGTGCTGGTGGCGGGCGAGCCCGAAGCCGCCGAGCGCGCGCGCCGGCTGCGCGAGGGCATCCCCATACCCGCCGCGCTGGCCGAGCGCCTGCGCGCCATCTGCGAGCGCGCCGGCACGCCTTATCTGCTGGACACGGCGTGATTCCATCTTCCCTATAAACCCTTGCCCAAGAGCACAGGAACAGAGACATGAGCAATTCAGACAAGCGCAAGAAACCCGAAGAACTGCGCAGCCACCGCTGGTATGGCGTGCGCGACCTGCGCTCGTTCGGCCACCGGTCGCGCACCGCGCAGATGGGCTATCACCGCTCGGACTACGCCGGCAAACCGGTGATCGCCATCATCAATACCTGGAGCGACATCAACCCCTGTCACAGCCACTTCAAGCAGCGCGTCGAAGAGGTCAAGCGCGGCATCTGGCAGGCAGGCGGCTTCCCGGTGGAAATGCCGGCCATGAGCTTGTCGGAACCTTTCCAAAAGCCCACCACCATGCTCTACCGCAATCTGTTGGCGATGGAGACGGAAGAACTGCTGCGCTCGTATCCCGCGGACGGCTGTGTGCTGATGGGCGGCTGCGACAAGACCACGCCGGCGTTGCTGATGGGCGCGGTGTCCATGGACCTGCCCACCATCTTCATGCCGGCCGGCCCCATGCTGCGCGGCAACTGGAACGGCAACACTCTGGGTTCGGGCTCGGACACCTGGAAGTACTGGGCCGAGCTGCGCGCCGGCAACATCACCGAGGAAGACTGGCAGGGCGTGGAGGACGGCATCGCCCGCTCGCCCGGCCACTGCATGACCATGGGCACCGCGTCCACCATGACGGGCGCGGTCGAGGCGCTGGGCTTGTGCCTGTCGGGGGCCTCGTCGATTCCCGCACCGGACTCGCGCCACGCGCAGATGGCCAGCCTGACCGGCAAGCGCATCGTCGAGATGGTGTGGGAAGACCTGAAGCCGTCCGACCTGCTGACCGCCGCGTCCTTCGACAATGCCGTGCGCACGGTGCTGGCGCTGTCGGGCTCGACCAATTCGGTGGTGCACCTGATCGCCATGGCGCGCCGCAGCGGCTTCGGGCTGGACCTGGACCGCTTCGACCATCTGGCGCGCACCACGCCGGTGCTGGCCAACTTGCGGCCGGCGGGCAAGTACCTGATGGAAGACTTCTATTACGCGGGCGGCCTGCGCGCGATGCTGGTGCAGCTGGGCGACCTGCTGGACACCACGCAGCGCACCGTGGACGGCCGCACGCTGGGCGAAAACATCGCCGGCGCGCGCATCTTCAACGAAGACGTGATCCGGCCGCGCGCGCAGGCGTTGATCGAACGCGACGGGCTGGCGGTGCTGCGCGGCAATCTGGCGCCCGACGGCGCGGTGATCAAGCCGCCCGCCATGGAGGCGCAGCTGCAGGTGCACACGGGCCGCGCGGTGGTCTTCAAGGACTACAACGATATGGCCGCGCGCATCGACGATCCAGACCTGGACGTGGATGCCGACAGCGTCATCGTGCTGCAGAACGCCGGGCCGCAGGGCGCGCCCGGCATGCCGGAGTGGGGCCAGCTGCCGATTCCGCAAAAACTCTTGAAGCAGGGCGTGCGCGATATGGTGCGCATTTCGGACGCGCGCATGAGCGGCACCAGCTACGGCGCCTGTGTGCTGCACGTGGCGCCCGAGGCCTATGTGGGCGGCCCGCTGGCGCTGGTGCAGGACGGCGACCGCATCACGCTGGATGTGCCGGCGCGGCGTCTGGAATTGCTGGTGTCCGACGAGGAACTGGCCGCGCGCCGCGCCGCCTGGCAGGCGCCGCCGCCGCGTTTCGAGCGCGGCTACGGCGTGTTGTACCTCAAGCACATCGGCCAGGCCGACACGGGCTGCGATTTCGATTTTCTTCAGACCGAGACGCGCGCTCCGGCCGCGGGCGAGCCTGAAATCCACTGACCCGGACACCGGGCGCACATACTAAAAAACCCAAAGAGGAGACAACCATGCAACAGAACAAACCGGCGGCGCGCGCACGCCTGGCCATCCTGGCGGCCGCGGGGGCGCTGGCCATGCTGCCCGGCATGCTGATGGCGCAGGGCGCGGCCTGGCCCACCAAGCAACTCAAGCTGGTGGTGCCGTTTCCCGCGGGCGGCAGCACCGATTCGGTGGGCCGCCTGCTGGCGGCCGAGCTGTCCAAGGAACTGGGCCAGACCGTGGTGGTGGAAAACAAGGGCGGCGCCAACGGCAATATCGGCTCCGACATGGTGGCCAAGGCGGAGCCTGACGGCTACACGCTGCTGCTGTCGGGCGTCGGCTCCAACGCCATCAGCTACGCGATCTACCAGAACATGCCGTACCGCAATAGCGACTTCGCGCATATCTCGTTGCTGGCGACCGGCCCAAACGTGTTGGTGGCCAACAACGACTTTCCGGGCAAGACCTTCGCGGACTTCATCAAGCTGGCTCGCGAGAACCCGGGCAAGTACACGCATGCGAGTTCGGGCAGCGGTTCCTCCGGCCACCTGGCCATGGAAATGCTGAAGCAGGACGCCAAGATCGACTTGGTGCACGTGCCCTACAAGGGCGGTGCTGCCGCCATCACCGACACCATCGGAGGCCGGGTCTCGGTACTGTTCCTGAACCAGGACGCGCTGTTGCCGCAAGTCACCTCGGGCAAGCTGCGCGCGCTGGCCGTGGCCAGCGCCAAGCGCAACCCTGCCTACCCCGACACGCCCACCGTGGCGGAATCCGGTTATCCGGGCTTTTCGGCCGAGTCCTGGTTCGGTTTGTCGGCCCCCGCGAAGACGCCGCCCGCCGTGATCCAGCGCCTGAACCAGGCAACGGTGAAGGCCTTGTCCTCGCCCGACATCCGGCAGAAGCTGGAGAGCGTGGGCTTCGTGGTGGTGGCGGACGACCCCAAGTCGTTTTCGGCCTTCGTGGATAACGAGATCGCCAAGTGGGGCAAGGCGGCCAAGGCGTCGGGCGCGAAGATGGACTGAATGCCTGGACTACTTGCGTGGCTTGAGTCCACGGATCGAATGCACGGCCAGGCCCGCGGGCCTGGATCCACCTGTTTTTTTATGAAGCGTAGATGGCAATGAACTCACCCTTACCCAACCGTTTCCGGCAACGCATCCTGGCGCGCGAGCGGCTCATCGGATTCTGGATGTGCATGTCCAGCCACATCACGGCCGAGCTCGTGGGGCTGGCCAACTTCGACTGGCTGCTGCTGGACGGCGAGCACTCGCCCAACGAAGTGCCGATGTTCCTGCAGCAGCTACAGGCCTTGCAGGGCAGCGCCAGCGCCGCCGTGGGCCGGCCGTCGTGGAACGATCCGGTGGAGATCAAGCGGCTGCTGGATATCGGCTTCTACAACCTGTTGATTCCATTCATCGAATCGGAAGAGGACGCGCGGCGCGCGGTGGCCGCCACGCGCTATCCGCCGCAGGGCATGCGCGGCGTGGCGGGCGCGCAGCGCAGCAACCGCTACGGCACGGTGCCGGACTATCTGCACACCATCAACGACAACATCTGCGTGCTGCTGCAGATCGAAAGCCGTCCGGGCATAGACGCGGTCGATGAGATCGCCTCGGTGGAAGGCGTGGACGGCGTGTTCATCGGGCCGTCCGACTTGGCCGCGGCGCTGGGCCATATCGGCAATCCGGGCCATCCTGAAGTCCAGGAGGCCATCCGCCACCTGTACCAGCGGGTGTCGGCGCAAGGCAAGGCGGTGGGCATCCTGGCGCCGGTGCATGCGGATGCGCGGCGCTACCTGGACATGGGCATGCACTTCGTGGCGGTGGGCACCGACCTGGGCGTGTTCAAGCAGGCGACCTTCGCCTTGCGCGAGGCGTTTCCGACCTGAGGAGCCTCAGACGTCTTCCAGCGCCAGCAATTCACCTATCGTCTGGCGGCGGCGGATCAGCCGGGCGGCGCCGTTGTCCAGCAGCACTTCCGGCGCCAGCGGCCGGCTGTTGTAGTTCGAGGACATCGACGAACCATAGGCGCCCGCGTCGTGGAACACCAGGAAATCGCCGATGCGCGGCTGCGGCAGCAGTTGGTCGGACACGACGCCGCCCGCGTCCTGCGTGAACACGTCGCCCGATTCGCACAGCGGGCCAGCCACGGCGATGCGGGTTTCGGCCGCTCCCTGCGGCTGGCTGCCGTCGGGCGCGTGCACCGAAATGCGGTGGTAGCTGCCGTACATGGCCGGGCGCATCAGATCGTTGAAGCCGGCGTCGACCAGCGCGAAGTCGCGTTCCGGGCGGCGGTTGATCGAATGCACTTCCGACACCAGCGCGCCGGCCTCGGCGACCAGGAAGCGGCCCGGTTCGATCTCCAGGCGGATCTCATGGCCCAGGCGCTCGGCGATGCGCTGGCGCGCCGCGTCCCATTGCTCGAAGTAGTGGTCGCAGTCGATGCGGGCATCGCCTTCGCGGTAGGGGATGGACAGGCCGCCGCCCGCGGAAATGGCCTCGATGTCGTGGTCCAGCGAGGCCACCACGTCGACCATGGCGTCGCAGACGCTGGACAGGTGGGCGTAATCCACGCCCGAGCCGATATGCATGTGGATGCCGACCAGCTTCAGGCCGTGGCGGCGCACGATGGCCATGGCTTCGGCCACGTCGCCGATCCAGATGCCGTGCTTGCTTTGCGGTCCGCCGGTGTTGGTCTTGTTGCTATGGCCATGGCCGAAGCCCGGGTTGATGCGCAGCCAGACGCGATGGCCGGGCGAGGCCTGGCCGACGCGGGCCAGCATGTCCAGGGAGCCAGCGTTGACGGTGATGCCGTGCTTGAGCACGGCGGCCAGCGTGGCGTGGTCGATCAGGTCCGCGGTGAAGACGATGCCTTCCGGTTCGCCCTGGGGCTGGAAGCCGGCGGCCAGGCTGCGCTCGATCTCGCCCAGCGAGACCGCGTCCACCACCGCGCCTTCGGCGCGCATCAGGCGCAGGATGTGCAGGTTGGAGCAGGCCTTTTGCGCATAGCGGATGGTGTCGAAGCGGCGCAATTGCGCAATGCGTTCACGGATGACGGCGGCGTCGTACACCCAGAGCGGCGTGCCGTGTTCGGCGGCGAGTTGGGTGAGTTGGCGCGGATCGAAGGCCATGGCGGGCGAAACCTTGTTTGTGGAGGTGAATACAAGGCGGCATGATGCCTGCCTTCGGTCATCCAGTAAAATGCTTATATTTCCTTCATCGATTCATTCCTGATATGGGTGGGGCCATGCTGACGCACCGGCAAGTCGAAGTCTTCCGCGCGGTCATGATTGCCGGCAGCGTGACCAAGGCGGCCGAACTGCTGGGTTCGTCCCAGCCGACCGTGAGCCGGGAACTGGCGCGCATGGAGCAGGGCATAGGCTTCACGCTGTTCGACCGGGTGGCGGGGCGGCTGCGGCCCACCATGCCGGGCCTGGCGCTGTTCGACGAGGTCCGCCAGTCCTATGCCGGCCTGGAGCGGGTGGCCTCGGCCGCCGCGCGCCTGCGGGCCTACCAGGGCGGGCAGCTGGCGGTGATCGCCTTGCCGGTCTTCTCTCATTCCATCCTGCCGGACGCGTTCCGGCGCTTCAACGAGCGTCACCCCGGGGTCAGTCTGGCGCTGGAGACGCAGGAATCGCCCTTCCTGGAGGAATGGCTGAGCGCCCAGCGCTATGACCTGGGCCTGACCGAGCACGACGCAGCGCCGGCCGGCACGCGGGTGGAGTTGCTGTTGCAGGTGGACGAGGTCTGCGTGCTGCCCGACGGCCATGCGCTGCTGGGCAAGCAGCGCATGGAATTGGCTGATTTCGAAGGCCATGCGTTCGTCAGCCTGTCTTCCAGCGATCCCTACCGGATTCAGCTCGATGAAGCCTTTGCCGAAGCCGGCGTGCTGCGGCGCTCCATCGTCGAGACGACCACCGCCGTGTCCGTCTGCGCCTTCGTGCGCCAGGGCCTCGGCCTGGCCATCGTGAATCCGCTGACGGCGCTGGATTTCGTCGGCCGGGGGTTGCATATCCGTCCCTTGACGCGTTCGTTTCCGTTCCGGGTCAGCGTGGTGTTTCCGGAGCATCGGCCGGGCAATCCGCTGGTGGGCGCGCTGATGGCGTCACTGCGCGAGGCGGCAGAGGCAGCCCGGAGCCGCCTGGCGTCAGGCCTGGATCAGGGAACGCCGCGCAGTCGGCGCTCTGCCGCCAGCCGGTAGGCCTGCAAGCGCGCCTTCAGCAGCGGGTCGCCCGCGAACTCGATGCCGGCAGGCAGGATGGAAGGGTCGAACACCAGGGCGCGTTGCGCGTCCTGATCTGGCGCGATGCGCTCCAGCATCAGGTATCCCAGGAGCGTCGAACTGCCGTGTCCTGGCCAGGCCGTGGACAGGTCGTCCGTCGCGCCTTGTGCCGGCGCCGGGGTGAATGCCAGTTCCAGCGCCACCGGGCCCGCCTCCATGGCATGGCGCAGGGCCTCGTTCATACAGTTCCGGCCGGCCAGGGCCTTGTGCGCCCCGTCGGCGTTCCTGCCCCGGATCGTCAACCTGCCGGTTCGCGTCTGGCCATCCGCGGCCGTCAGGCGATAGGCATGAAGCATGTGATAGCTGCGCGAGGCATAGCCCGTGGGCAGGGCGTCGTGCCGCAGTTGGTCGAAGCGCTGCGCTGGGGGATTGGCCGCCAGGTGGGCTTGCAGCGATCCGGGGGCCGTGTGCTGCGTGTTCAATGCCTGTATGAAGGCAAGAAACGTTTGCGGGTCTTGCGCGGGGAAGCCTTCGAGCGAGTGGCCGACGAGCACCAACTGGGAATCCTGCCCGATGCGCACGGCCAGGCCGCGCGGTTCGGCTTGCGGACTGTCCTGGCGAATCCGCGGGTCGGGGCCGGAGTCCGAGAACCGGGCGATGAGTGGCAGCTCCACGTCGTCGAACATGGGCGAAGCGCAAAATTGCGCTGCCAGGGGCACGCCGAGGAACCTGCCTTCCACAAGCAGTCCGCGCGCGTGATTGACACGACAGCCTGGCGGGACCTCCGCGCCCGCATGGAGCGCGTCGATCAGCTTTGCGGCGATGGAATCCGGCATGGGAGTCTCCTTTTTTCTAATGGATGTTCTGGCTCGCCGGCGCTACCCGAGGCCAGGTTTGAGCGCGATGTGCTTGTACTCGATGAAGTCCTCCAGCGCGGCCAGACCGTTCAGGCGTCCGAGTCCGGACTGTTTGAAGCCGCCTTCCTCGGTGTTGTCGTAGACCTTGGCCCAGTCGTTGATCCACACCGAGCCCGCGTCGATGGCCTGGGCGACGCGCAGCGACCGATCGACGTCGCGGGTCCAGACGCTGGCGGCCAAACCGTATTCGCTGTCGTTGGCCAGGCGTATGGCTTCGGTCTCGTCGGCAAAGCGCTGGATCGTCAGCACCGGGCCGAAGGTTTCTTGCTGGACGATGGCGAGGCTGTTGTCGGACACTTCCAGCAAGGTGGGGCGGAAGAAGGCGCCGCTGGCCAAAGGGCCCGTGTTCACGGGGCCGCCGCGCTCGACGACGCTGGCGCCGGCCGCGATCGCAAGGTCGACCGCATGGTCGACGCGTTCGACATTGGCGCGGTCGATCAAGGGCCCCATGTCGCTGGTCGGATCGGCTGCCGGCCCGACCTTGACCTTGCGCAGCCGGTTGGCGAGTCCGTCCCGTACTGCTGCATAGATGCCGTCCTGCACCAGCAAGCGGGAGCCGGTCATGCAGAACTGGCCGCTGAAGACAGTGAGCGCTTTTTCCAGCACGGGCAGTGCGCCGTGCACGTCCGCGTCATCGAACAGAATCATGGGCGTCTTGCCGCCCAGTTCCATGCCGAAGCGCTTCAAGTGCCTGGCGCCGGCGCCGCTGATCGCGCGGCCGGTGCGGGTGGATCCGGTGAAGCTGATGACGGGAACCTCGGGCGAGTCCACGAGATAGGCGGAGCCCTCGGACCCGCTTTCGAAGAACAGGTTGATCACGCCGTCCGGCAGGTCCTCGGCTTCGGCCATGACCTCGGCCATGAAGCTGGCGGTTTGCGCCACCTGGCCGGGCAGCTTGATGACCGCGGTGCATCCCGCCGCCAGCGCTGGCGCGAGCGACCGTATGGTCAGCACCGCCGGCGAATTCCAGGGCGCGATCACGCCCGCCACGCCCATGGGCTGGCGCAGGATCATGGAGATGCTGCCGGGCCTGGGCGTGAGCGCCCGGCCGCTTTCGAGCAGGGCCGCGGCGGCCGCGTAGCGCAGCTTGCTGGGAATCATGTCGAGCTCGAAACCGGCTTCGCCCTTGATCTTGCCGTTTTCGAGCGAAAGGATGTCCAGCAGCCGCTGGCGGTTGCGTTCGAAGGCGCGCGCCACTTGCTCTAGCACGCGGGCGCGCAGTTCGTGGTCGTGCGCCCAAGAGCTTGCGCGGAAGGCCCGCGCGGCCGCGGCGACGGCCGATCTCGCTGCCATCAGGCCGTTGTCGGGATAGTGGCCGATGACGTTGTAGGTGGCGGGGTCGATCGATTCCTTCAAAGGACCTTCGGAGCGCTGGACGCCGCCGATCCAGTTGTAGGCCTTGCGGGTCCAGGCGATGCTTGCGGTGTCGTTCACGATTTGGCCTCCGTATTCCTGAGCCAGTGGCTGACGCGCTCGGCCAGCATGACCACCGTGGGGTTGGTGGCGACCGAGGGCACATCAGGAAAGCTGGAGGCGTCCGCGACCCGCAGGTCGGCGATGCCGCGGACGCGGCCTTGGTAGTCCGTCACTGCGGCCGGATCGCCGTCGCCGCCCATGGGCGCGGTCGAGGTGGGGTGATGGTAGATATCGAGCGCTTTGGGCAGGGCCGCTTCCAGCGCCGCGGCGTCGGCCGCGTCCGGGCCGGGCACGAGTTCCTGCGCGATGATCTCGGACAGCGGACCTTGGCTCGCCATTTGGCGGATCAGTTGGATGCCCTCGACCATCAGTTCCCGGTCGCGCACTGTCCCGAGGATGTTGAGGTCGATGAGCGGCGCTGTGCGGGCATCGCGGTCCAGCAGCTTGAGCGTACCGGTGGACGTGGGGCGGGTCAGCGCCAGGGCCAGCATGAAGATGGCGCCGGTGGGGGATTCCGCGGGATCGCCATAGTGCACGGCGCTGACCTGCAGATCGCCGTCGCCCGGTCCGGCTTGGGATGATTGCGTCCACAGGATGGCGCCCACCGGCGGGATGGGCAGCCCCAGGCGTTCGGGATGCGCGGCCCAGATCGTGAAGAAGAAGGGATGCTCCTGCAGGCGTTGGCCGACGGGAAGATCGGCCACGACGGGGATACCCAATGCCTCGAGGTCGGCCGCTGGCCCGATGCCGGAGCGCAGCAGAATGGCCGCCGATCCGTATGTGCCGGCGGACAGCACGATCTCGCCGGCCGCGATCCGCTCGCCTTCGGCCAGGATCACGGCCTGGGCCCGGCCGCCTTCGATCTCGATGCGGTCCGCCAGCGTTTCGCTGCGGATCGTCAGATTGGGGCGCGCGCGCACCGCGTCCGAGAGATAGATCATGCCCGTATTCAGCCGCTGTCCCATGCGGTTGTTCATGGGATAGGGGCCGACACCGAATGGCGCGTCGCCGTTGAAATCCTCGACCCGGGGATGGCCGGCCATCTGGGCCGAGGCCAGGAATGCCCGCTGCATGTCGGAGATTTCGTCGTCCTGCAACTGGTGCACCGGTTCCGGGCCGGAGCGGCCATGGCATTGGTCGGCGCCCGAGGCTGTCCATTCGCTGCCACGAAAAAACGGCAGCACGTCGGCGATGGACCAATGCGGCAGGCCGGCACGGGTCCATCGCGCGAAGTCTGCGGCGGGCGCCCGCATCCAGACGCCGGCATTCACGGCCGAAGAGCCGCCCAGCACCTTGCCCCGCGGAACCGGGAACGATTTTCCGCCCCAGCCCGGCAGGGATGAATATCCCCAGTCGTGTCCGGCATCGCCGCCGATGATGTTCTGGGCGCGGACGGCATCGGGATAGGCATGGGGCGGGTAGGCCCGGCCGGCCTCGAGCAGCAGCACGCGGCGCGACGCGTCTTCGCTCAGGCGGCTGGCCAGCACGGCGCCCGCTGACCCGCCTCCAACCACGATGACGTCGAAGGCGGCGTTCTTATCTTCTGATTTTTCTGATCCCGGAGGGTGACGCAGTCCTATTTTCATAGCGGCCTCGATCAAAAAATTCCAGCTTGTGTCAGGATTGGCGGTTTGAATGAACGCACGGAAGACCGATCGGATCAGGCAGGTGCGGCCGCTTCATCAGTCGTTCATTTGGGTGCATCATTCATCCGTACCGTCTCAGACAGAAGATGGGTGGCCGTCTCTAGACTCGCGAACATATGTCCGGAATCTTCTCGATAGAATCGTTCAGTGGGTTGGTCGCTTTCGCGGCCACGGTGGAATCCGGCAGTTTTGCCGCAGCCGGGCGCAAGCTGGGCCTGTCCGCATCCGCGGCGGGCAAGGCGGTCGAACGGCTCGAACTCAGATTGGGCGTGCGGCTATTGCATCGCACCACCCGCTCGCTGGGCCCAACCGGCGAGGGCGAGGTTCTCTATCGTCATGTCGCCAAGATCCTGAAGGACCTGCAGGAGGCGGAGCGGGAACTGCACCTGGTGCAGAATGCGCCGCGTGGCCGTCTCAAGATCAGCGTTCCCACTGTCATGGGCCGCCGGATCGTGTTGCCGGCGCTCAGCGAATTTCACCTGAGCTTCCCCGAGGTCCTGGTCGATATCAACCTCGACGACCTGATCGTCGACGTGATCGAGGACGGCTACGACCTGGCGCTGCGGCTGGGCGAATTGGCGGATTCCGGGCTGCAGGCCCGCCGGATCGGACCGCATGGCTTCACGACTTGCGCCTCGCCGGCATACCTGGCGCAGCGCGGCACGCCGCGGACGCCGGCGGATCTCAGCGGACATTGCTGTATCTATTACCGGTTTCCGACCACCGGCAGGCCGGAAACTTGGGCGTTCAAGGGCGAGCAGCGGGACAAGCCGCTTAAGCCTTCCGGCATATTGAACGATGGCGAGGCCCTGGCTTCCGCGGCGATCAGCGGACTGGGGATCGTGCAGGTGCCGAACTACCTGGTAAAGGACGATGTGGAGGCGGGGCGGCTCACGCCGGTGCTCGAGGACTACACGGATAGCCGCGGCAGCGTTTCGCTGCTATGGGCGCCCCGCTCGGCTGAGGTCGCCCGGGTGCGCGCTTTCATTGATTTCTTCGCCGAGCGGATCGCGGTGCAACTGTAGCGGTGTCAGCCGGCGATTGCCGCTATGGTATAGGCGCCGTTACGGCGGCCGGGAACGCAAAAAAGGATGCCCAGGGGCATCCTTTTTCATTTGCCGTATTCGTGACGCCCTGAAAACAGGGCGGCAGAATGGCTTAGGCCAGCGCCTTGATGGCGGCAGCCAGGCGGCTCTTGTGGCGAGCGGCCTTGTTCTTGTGGATGATGTTCTTGTCGGCCACGCGATCGATCACGCTGGAGGCCTTCTGGAACACTTCGCCAGCCGCAGCCTTGTCGCCAGCGGCGATGGATTGGCGAACGCGCTTGATGGCGGTGCGCAGCATCGAGCGCAGGCTGGAATTGTGCTTGTTGCGCTCAACGGATTGGCGAGCGCGCTTGCGGGCTTGGGCGGTATTGGCCATGTTGCTATATAAGTTGAATTCGGCAAAGTCGAACATTGTAGCAAGTCCCTGCGGGATTGCAAGCTTT
Source organism: Achromobacter sp. D7-1 (assembly GCF_059760445.1). Lineage (NCBI taxonomy): Bacteria > Pseudomonadati > Pseudomonadota > Betaproteobacteria > Burkholderiales > Alcaligenaceae > Achromobacter > Achromobacter sp. D7-1. The sequence goes on from NZ_JCBAMT010000078.1 coordinate 17,845, forward strand.
TAATGTCTGATCGACCGAGGGAGCGCCCGTCAACCGGGCGGGGGCGCTGCGGGAAAAATTCCCCGGGCTGGAGAGCCCTTGCGGATGGTCCTCATGTAAAGCCTTGAGGAAAATCCGTGGCGCCTACTGGATAAAAACACCGTAACTAGTATACAACGAAGCCGCCCTCGAGAGCGGAACGCCGGGCGCGGCGTTGTCAGGTAGCGACGTTGATGGAGACGAACCAAGGGGTGAAGCGGCGGACGTGGATAGGCATGATGTCGCGCAGCGTGTCCAGCGCGGCGTCGGTGTCGTCCAACGGGAAGTGGCCGGACACCGGCAGGCCGCCAGCGGCCATGGAAACGCGCAGGGTGCCGCTGCGGTAGGGGCGCAGCGCCGCGATCACTTCGGCCAGGGGGCGGCCCCGGGCTTCGACCCAACCGGCTTCCCAGGCGGCCTCGGCCATCAGTTCGGCGCGCGGGGTGTCCATGCGTGCCGCGTCGAAGCGGGCGCCGGTGCCGGCCCGGACGGTGCCGTGACCGCCGGACATGGTTTCGACTTCGACCTCGTGTTCATGCACCACCACCAGGGTGCGCTGGGCCTGTTGGCGCACCATGTAGCGGGTGCCCAGGGCGCGGACCGTGCCTTCGGCCGTCTGGACCAGGAAGGGGCGGCGCGAGTCGGGAGCCACCGACACCGTCACGGCGCCATCCAGCAGCCGGACCTGGCGGTAGGCGGGGGTGAAGTCCAGGTTGACCCGGCTGCGGGCGTCCAGCAGCAACTGGCTGCCGTCGGACAGCACATAGCGGCGGCGTTCGCCAGTGGCCGTGGCGGCATCTGCGGCGACGTTGCCCAGGGGATAGAAGGCGTTGCCCACGTAAGCCGCACAGGCGCCCGTACCGGCGAGCGCCAGCGCGCCGGCCAGGAAGCGGCGGCGTGGAGGGGCGATGACGGGGCCCGGGCCGGGGCCGGGAGGGGCGGCGTGTGGCGCGATGGCAGGGCCGGCGGTGGCGTAACCTGCGGGATAGGCATCGCCAAGCCGGCCGAACGTCGAGCCTTCAAGCGAGCCGGTCAGCTGCTGCCAGGCGTTTTCATGGGCTGGGTCGGCAGCGCGCCACGCCAGGAAGTCGTTATAGTCCTGTGCGGTCGCCTTGCCGGAGCGCAATAACAGCAGCCAATTGATTACCTGGTCCGCCATGGGTTGTCCTTGGGCGTACTTCACTTCATGTCCCCACAGTGCTTCAAGGGGGATCCTTTCGATGGCAATTTGTAAATAATAAAGGTTTTTTACCAAAGATTACCGGCTGATTGTCAATTCTTGACGAATCTAATGCAAAAAAGCCGGTACAAGACCGGCTTTTGAGGGGTATATAGGCAGATTGTCCGAACTTAACGCGACGGACGTCGGCCGAAGTCCCTAGGGCGGAAGCCAAACAGTAACAACATTCCGAAGTAGACCGCTCCACTGGCCGCCAGCACCCCGGCCAACCAGGCTACCCGCTGTCCGGAGTGGGCCTGCAGGGCTATCCAGTCGATGCGCCCGTCCGCATACCAGAGCAGGGCCGCCAGCGCCGCCAGCGCGGGCAGCAGGCGTAGCGCGAACGCGGTCCAGCCGGGACCGGGCTGATAGACGCCGCGGCGGCGCAGTCCGATCAGCAACGCCAGCGCGTTCAGGCAGGCGCCCAGGCCGATGGCCAGGGCCAGTCCGGCATGTGCCATCAGGGGCACCAGCACCAGGTTCATCAGCTGCGTGGTGATCAGCACGCCGATGGCTATCTTTACCGGCGTGCGGATGTCTTGTTTGGCGTAGAAGCCGGGCGCCAGGATCTTCACGGCCAGCAGGCCGATCAGACCGGCGGAATAGGAAATGACCGCCAGGCGGGTTTGGGTCACGTCCTGGGCGGCGAAGGCGCCATAGTGGAACAGCGTTGCAACCAGCCCATCGGACAGCAACGCCATGCCCACCGCGGCCGGCAGGCCCAGCAGCAGTACCAGGCGCAGGCCCCAGTCCAGCAGCCCGCTGTAGCCGCCGTGGTCGTCGCGGGCATGGGCCGCGGACAGGCTGGGCAGCAGCACCGTCCCCAGCGCCACGCCCAGAAGAGCAGTTGGAAATTCCATCAGGCGGTCGGCGAAGGATAGCCAGGTCACGCTGCCCGGCGTCAGCCAGGTGGCGATGTTGGTGTTGATCAGCAGCGAGATCTGCGCGACCGAGACGCCCAGGGTGGCGGGCGCCATCTGTTTGAGGATGCGTTGTACCGTGGGGTCGCCCCAGGCTTCGCGGAACCGCAGCGTAAAGCGGGGCGTCAGGCCGAGCCGCGCCAGCGCAATCCATTGCACGGCCAGTTGCGCTACGCCGCCAATCATGACGCCGATGGCCAGCGCGTAGACCGGTACGTCCATGCGCGGCGCCAGCCAGATGCAGGCGGCGATCATGGCCAGGTTGAGCAGCACGGGCGTGAAGGCCGGCACGGCGAAGCGGCGCCAGGTATTGAGCACGCCCGAGGCGAAGGCGATCAGCGACATGCAGAAGATGTAGGGGAACATCATCCGCGTCATCCAGACCGCCGCGCCGAATTCGGTATCGCGGTCCGCCCCGCGCAGGCCGCTGGCCATGGCGGACACGACCCAGGGCGCGGCGACGATGCCGATCAGCGTGATGAACATCAGCGCCGCCGTCAGCAGCAGGGCGACCCGGTCCAGCAGGGTGCGGACCTCGGCTTCGGAACGGTTGTTGCGCGCCGCGCCCAGGATGGGCACGAAGGCCTGGGCGAAAGCGCCTTCGGCGAACAGGCGCCGCAGCAGATTGGGGATGCGGAAGGCGACCCAGAAAGCGTCGGTGATGGGGCCGGCGCCAAAGGCGCGGGCCACCAGGATGTCGCGGATCAGGCCGGAAATGCGGGACAGCAGGGTGAAGCTGCTGACCGTGGCCGCCGAACGAAACAGGCTCATGGATAGGACTACTGAAAAAAAAAAGGGCCGGTCCGGCCCGGCGAGGCTGCGCGCAAGCGCGAGACGCCCAATGAAAACAGGCCCACCTGGTGGGCCTGTCTTTGTACTACATCACTTCGGCGGCATGCGGATGGCGCCGTCGAGGCGGATGGTTTCGCCGTTCAGCATGTCGTTGGTGATGATGCTGTGGACCAGCTTGGCGTAGTCTTCCGGGCGGCCCAGGCGGGCGGGGAAGGGGATGCTGGCGGCCAGGGAGTCCTGCACTTCCTGCGGCATGCCGAAGATCATGGGCGTGCCGAAGATGCCGGGGGCGATGGTCATGCAGCGGATGCCGGTCTTGGACAGGTCGCGCGCGATGGGCAGGGTCATGCCGGCCACGCCCGCCTTGGAAGCGGCGTAGGCGGCCTGGCCGATCTGGCCGTCGAAGGCGGCGACGGAGGCGGTGTTGATCATCACGCCGCGTTCGCCGGTGGGTTCGGGCGCGTTGGCGCTCATGGCCTCGGCGGCCAGGCGCATCATGTTGAAGCTGCCGATCAGGTTGATCGACACGACCTTCTGGAACAGTTCCAGCGGATGCGCGCCGTTCTTGCCGACGATCTTGGCGGCGGGCGCGACGCCGGCGCAGTTCACCAGGCCGAACAGCGTGCCCAGTTCGAGCGCGGCCGCCACGGCGTTCTTGCCGTCGGCTTCCTGGGTCACGTCGCAGTGCACGTAGCGCTGGCCCAGTTCCTTGGCCAGGGCCGAGCCCGGCTCGTCCTGCACGTCGGCGATAACGACCTTGGCGCCGTTTTCGACCAGCATGCGCACCGTGCCGGCGCCCAGTCCGGACGCGCCGCCCGTGACGATGAATACCTTGTTCGCGATTTCCATGTGTCTACCACCAGTGAGTTCTAGGGATGAAAGCGGCGCGGCAGGCGCCGGATATGACTAGGCCTTCGGGGCCGGCCGGACGCGATGCGTTCCGGAGCCGGCGCCGAAGGCCTGTGAGCCATCGAGGCGCCGATCAGCCTTGGACGGCTGCGTACAGGCGCGCCTTGATTTCTTCGACCGCGCCGACGCCGGAGATCTTGCGGTACTTCGGCGCATCGGCGGGATTCTGCTGCGCCCAGGACGAGTAGTAGTCGACCAGGGGGCGGGTCTGTTCGCGGTACACCGACAGGCGGTTGCGCACGGTGTCCTCGCGGTCGTCGTCGCGCTGGATCAGTTCTTCGCCGGTGACGTCGTCACGGCCTTCGACCTTGGGCGGGTTGAAGCGCACGTGGTAGCTGCGGCCACTGGGCTGGTGCACGCGGCGCCCGCTCATGCGTTCGATGATGTCCTCTTCGGGGACTTCGATTTCCACCACGTAATCCAGCTTGACGCCGGCGCTCTTGAGCGCGTCGGCCTGCGGGATGGTACGGGGGAAGCCGTCGAACAGGTAGCCGTTGGCGCAGTCGGGCTGCTGCAGGCGGTCCTGCACCAGGCCGATGATGATCTCGTCGGAAACCAGACCGCCGGCATCCATGACCTTTTTGGCTTCAATGCCCAACGGCGTGCCCGCTTTGACCGCGGCGCGCAGCATGTCGCCGGTGGAGATCTGGGGAATGCCGAAGTGTTGGGTGAGAAACGCGGCCTGGGTGCCTTTGCCGGCGCCGGGAGGTCCGAGCAAGATGAGACGCATGAGTGCTCCTGAAGGGGTGTATTTTTTGTGATCCGGGGAATTATGCCGCAATGCAGCAGCCGATGCGGAGCCGCGCCATAGGAAATAACCCTTATATCTGCTTGCTGTAGACCGCTCGGACGCGTTCCAGGTCTGCCGGGGTATCTACGCCTGCGGCAGGAGGGTGGGACGCCCGATGGACGACGATGACATGGCCGTGTTCCATGGCCCGCAGCTGTTCCAGCGATTCGAAGCGTTCCAGCGCGCCCTGCGGCAAGCGCGGGTAGCGGCGCAGGAATGACACCCGATAGGCATACAGGCCGACGTGGTGCCAGGCGGGCAGGCCTTCAGCCAGGATACGTTCGCCCGAGGCCAGCGCGTCGCGCGCCCAGGGGATCGGGGCGCGGGAAAAGTACAGCGCGCGGTCGTCCGCGGCGCAGACCAGCTTCACCACATTGGGATTGAACAGCGCGTCGGCGTCGGCCAGGGGGCAGGCGCAGGTGGCGATGTCGGCCGCGGGGCTGGCTTGCAGCTTGGCCGCGACGGCGTCGATCAGTTCGGGTTCGATCAGCGGCTCGTCGCCCTGCACGTTGACCACGATGGCGTCGTCGGGCAGGCCCAGTTGCTCCACGGCTTCGGCCAGGCGATCGGTGCCAGTCGGGTGATCGGCACGGGTCATCAGCGCTTGCAGCCCATGCGCCTGGACCGCCTGCTGGACGCGGAGGTCGTCCGTGGCCACATAGACGCGGGCAGCGCCGGACAGCGCCGCGCGCTCGGCGGTGCGCACGACCATGGGCTTGCCGGCGATGTCGGCCAACGGCTTGTCGGGCAGCCGGGTCGAGGCGGTGCGCGCCGGGATCAGGGCGATGAAGCTCATGCGGCGGCGGTTCAGGGGGCAGCGGGGGCGTCGTCCAGCGCGCGGGCTTCCGATTCCAGCATGACGGGGATGCCGTCGCGCACGGGGAAGGCCAGGCGGTCGGCGCGGCAGACCAGTTCGGCTTGCTGCCGGTCGTGTTCGAGGCGGCCCTTGCACAGCGGGCAGACGAGGATGTCGAGTAGGCGGGATTCCATGACCGGAATTCTAAAACAGTTTGCCTGGGGCCGGACCGGCTTTGCCGCCGCGGCACCGTCAGGCTGGCGTTTTTCTACCGCCGCGCCGGTTGGCGCAAGGCCTGCGCCAGCCAGTCGAACAGCTGCGGATCGGAAAAGCCGGCGCGTACCGGGACTTCCCACAGGCGCGGGTCGTCCAGCGCGGCGCATTTGATCGCGTCCTTGGACGTGACCAGGATGGCGTCGGCCGTGAGCGCCCGGAAAGGCGATTCGGTGTAAGCGTGATGATCCGGCAGGGGCAGTGCGGTTGCCAGCGTGATGCCGGCGCCGCGCAGCGTGGTGAAGAAACGTTCCGGGTTGCCGATGCCGGCCGCCGCCGCGACGCGGGGCAGTCCGGCGAAGGCCGCCAGCGGACGCTTGCCGCGCCCCGAGATCTGGCGCGTGTCGCCCGGTTCCAGCCACATCCTGACCTGCCGCGGCTGGCCTGTGGCGCCCACGGCTTGCGGCTGGCCGTCGGGCGTGCCGATGTTGGTCACCACCACGTCGACTTCCCGCAGACGTTCGGCCGGTTCGCGCAAGGGACCGGCGGGCAGCAGGCGGCCATTGCCCACGCCGCGCTCGTCCTGCACCACGATTTCGATGTCGCGGGCCAGCGCCAGATGCTGCAGGCCGTCGTCCGAGACGATCACATCCACCTTGGGGTGGGCCCGCAGCAGGGCCTGGGCGGCCAGGGCGCGTTTCGGGTGCACGGAGACCGGGGCGCCGGTAGCCCGGGCAATCAGCGCGGGTTCATCGCCAAAGCGGGCCGCTTCCAGCTCGCCCAGCCCGACGCGGGCGTGGGGGCCGACCTTGACGCCGTAGCCGCGGCTGACCACGCCAGGGGTGTAGCCGCGCGACCGCAACGCTTCGACGGTGGCGATGACCATGGGCGTCTTGCCGGTGCCGCCGACGTAGACATTGCCGATCACCACGACGGGAACGGGGGCGCGATAGGCGCTGCGGCTGCCGTCCAGATAGCGCTGGCGCTTGCGCGCCACTTCCCAGGCGGTCAGCCTGGACAGCGGCAGCAGCAGATTGGAGAGCCAGCCGCCGTGCTGCCATTGGCGCGCCAGCAGCGTCGAGGCATGCTTGGCGGTCACCGGGTGGTCTGCGCGGCGAAGTTGACGCGGCCGATGCCAGCCAGCCGGGCGGCTTCCATGATGTTGATCACGGACTGGTGGGTGGTCTGAGCGTCGGCATTGATGACGACCAGCGGCTCGGTCTTGCCGGCCGCGGCCTGGCGCAGGGCGTCGGCGATTTCGGGCGGCGTGGAGACGTCGATGAGCGTGCCGTTGAGTGCGTAGCGTCCGTCCTGGCTGACGGCGACTTCCAGCGCGGGGGGCGTGTCCTGTTCCATCGAGGCCTGGGGCAGGGTCACCTTCAGCTGCGTGAAGCGGGCGAAGGAAGTGGTCGCCGCCAGGAAGATCAGGATGACCAGCAGCACGTCGATGAGCGGGATCAGATTGATATCCAGCTCATCGCGGTCGCCGCGGGGGCCGCGGAAATTCATGAACGGCCCTCGCGCGGGGCGGATCCGGGCGAGACGGCGCGGACCAGGCGCGACGCGGCCTGTTCCATGGCGCTGAGGTAGCCGTCGACGCGGCTGCGCAGGTAGCGGTGCGCGATCATGGCGGGAATGGCGATGAGGATGCCGAAACCGGTGTTGTACAGCGCCATCGAGATGCCGCGCGCCAGCTGGGCGGGATCGCCGCCGCCGGGGGTATAGGAACCGAAGATTTCGATCATGCCGACCACGGTGCCGAACAGGCCCATCAGGGGCGCGACCACGGCGATGGTGCCGATGGCGGGAATGTAACGGCTGAGATCGTGGGCGACGGCGCGCCCGGTGTCTTCGACCACATTGCGCAGTTCTTCGCGGGGCAGGTGGCGGTGGCGCATCACGTCGGCGAGGATCCGGCCCAGCGGCGAGTTGCGTTCGAGGCGGTTGATCGATTCGGGAGTGTCCTGGCGGTTGCGCAGCATTTCAGCCACTTGATCGCTCAGGCCGCGCGGCATGACCAAGCCGCGGCGCAGGGAGAGGAAGCGCTCGAAGATCAGCGCCAAGCCCAGGACGGATGTCGCCAGCAGGGGCCAGATCGGCCAGCCGGCCTCGCGCAGTATGGAAAGCAAAGCGTTCAACTCCCGGGGGAGCCGGCGCGCAAGGGCGCGCAAACCGGCAACTGATCAAGCCGAAACTGTAACGGCGCGGCGGGGGGTGTGGCAAGTCGGTACGACCCCCAATCTATCCACAGATCCTGTGGATAATTCTGTGCAAAACTTCCCAGGAATGCTTATGGGCACAGGGCTTGCACTTGTTTGCTTCAATTGCGAGCAGCTCCGTTTTTGATAAATATCTATAAAAATCAATGATTTAATTCGAATTTGCTGGCTTTCGGGCCGGTTGCTGCAAATATGCTGGGACGCGGTATGATTGCGGCCCGCTACGCGGCCCCTGTGGACAGGTACGCATCGGAAAGCCCCATGACAATTGAATCTACAGTCACAAACAACGTATTTGCGCGGGATATCCTGACGGTTGCCCAGCTGAATCAAGCGGTGGGGCAGTTGTTGGAGCGCAGCATCCCGGCGCTGTGGGTGCGTGGAGAGATTTCCAACTTCACAGCGGCGGCTTCCGGGCATTGGTACTTCACGCTCAAGGACAGCCGGGCCTCCGTGCGCGCCGTCATGTTCAGAAGCCGCGCCAGCGCGGTGGGTTTCACGCCGCGGGCAGGCGATCAGGTCGAAATCCGGGCCCGGGTGTCCCTCTACGAGCCCCGTGGCGACTATCAGCTGCAGGCCGACGCCATGCGACGGGCAGGATTAGGCAATCTGTACGAGGCCTTCCTGCGCCTGAAGGAGCAACTGGCTTCCGAAGGCCTGTTCGATCCGGCGCGCAAGCGCGAACCCGTGGGGCTGCCACGCGCGATCGGCGTGATCACTTCACTGCACGCCGCGGCGTTGCGGGACGTGCTGTCGGCGCTGGCGCGGCGTGCACCCCAGGTGCCCGTGATCATCTATCCGGCGCCGGTTCAGGGGGCGGACGCGGCAGGGCGGCTGGCCGCCCAGGTGCGCACGGCCAACCAGCGCGCGGAAGTCGACACGCTGCTGCTGGTGCGCGGCGGCGGCAGCATCGAGGATCTCTGGAGCTTCAACGACGAAGCGCTGGCGCGCGAGGTCGCGGCCAGCGAAATCCCCGTCATCAGCGGCGTGGGGCACGAGACGGATTTCACCATTGCCGATTTCGTGGCCGACGTGCGCGCGCCGACGCCGACCGCGGCCGCCGAACTGGCTTGCGTGCCGCGTTCCGAATTGCTCGGCCGGGTCATGCAGGCGGCAGAGGCCATGACACGGGGCCAGCAGCGCCGCCTGGAGCGCGCCGCCCAGCGGCTCGACCGCGCCGCCGCCCAACTGGTGTCGCCGGCTCAGCGTCTGGAGCATCAGCGCGAGCGCCTGAACAGCCTGCGTTTCCGCCTGGCCACCGCCTGGTCCGGTCCGCAAGAGCGCCGCGCCGCGCGCGTCAATCTGCTGACCCAGCGCCTGGCGCATCGGGTGCCGGACACCGGCCGTGCCGCCGACCGCCTGGCGGGCGCAGCGCGCCAGCTTGGCCAGGCGCATGCGCGGCTGCTGGTGCAGCGGCGCAACCGGCTGGCCGCCGCCACGGCGCAATTGCGCGCGCTGGACCCGGGCAACACGCTGGCCCGCGGCTACGCCATCGCGCGCGACGAGCAGGGCCGCATCGTGCGCGACGCGGCCGCGCTGGCGGCGGGGCAGGCGCTGGACCTGAGCTTCGCGCATGGCGGCGCCGAGGTCGCGGTCACGCGTACCCGCGATAGTCGCGAAGCGTCCTGAGCGCAGGCCGCGCGCCTGCCTGGCGGGTCAAGCGCCTGCCCTCATGAGTACATGCTTCCAGTGATAAGCAGATGCGTCCCTTAACCCCGCGCGGGCGGGGGGTTAACGCGGTATCCTCAGTAGTTGCCGATACAATTGAACGGCTTGATCGTGCACTCAACAGAAGGAACCTCAATGGCACATACTCTTCCCCCCCTGCCTTACGAACTGGACGCACTGGCTCCGCACATCTCCAAGGAAACGCTGGAGTTCCACTACGGCAAGCATCACCAGACCTACGTCACGAACCTGAACAACCTGATCCCGGGCACGGAATTCGAAACGCTGTCGCTGGAAGACATCGTGAAGAAGTCCTCGGGTGGCATTTTCAACAACGCCGCCCAGATCTGGAACCACACGTTCTACTGGAACAGCCTGGCCCCCAAGGCCGGCGGCGCTCCCACCGGCAAGCTGGCTGACGCCATCAATGCCAAGTGGGGCAGCTTTGACGCCTTCAAGGAAGCCTTCAACAAGTCGGCCGCCGGCAACTTCGGTTCGGGCTGGACCTGGCTGGTCAAGAAGGCCGACGGCTCGGTCGACATCGTCAATACCAGCAACGCCGCCACCCCGCTGACCACGGCCGACAAGCCGCTGCTCACCTGTGATGTCTGGGAACACGCCTATTACATCGACTACCGCAATGCCCGTCCCAAGTACCTGGAAAATTTCTGGGCGCTGGTGAACTGGGAATTCGCGGCCAAGAACTTCGCCTGACCGGCAAAGCCAGGCCTGCCGCGGCATTGCGCCGCGGCCCTGAACAGACCCCTCGCGCAAGCCTGGGGTTTTCTTTTTGTTCAGTAAAAATTCAGTTTGCGAAATCCCTGTCGATTGTCGAATCCATTGCGGGGAAATAAAGAACAAACCGGCTTTTCTTCCGGGTTATCCCTAGGTTTGGCAACCACTATCGTTGGCCCCGGTCGGCGACTGAACCACGGGGTCCACGGCTGCGGCATGCCCGCCATAAACCGTGGTAACTACAGGGAAGGGAAGCATGTTGCGGTTTTTTTCGGGTTTGCGCATCGGCGCGCGCCTGTCGGGCGCGTTTTTGCTGGTGGCGGTGATAGGCGGTGCGATCGGGGGCTTCGGAGTTTGGGGCCTGGCGCGCATCAATGAAATGAACGACCGGCTTTACGACACCGAACTGCGCGGCATCTCGGACGTCAAGGAAGCCAATATCAATCTGATCTACGCGGGCCGCGCCCGCAACGGCTACCTGGCCGCCTCCACCGACCAGGAGCGCCAGGCACTGCGCAAGCAGTTCGACGACGCCGTTGCGCAGATGGACAAGCTGCGTGAAAAGGCCGCGGCCAATTTCTATTCGGAAGATGGCAAGCGTCTGCTGGCGCAGTTCGCCGAGACCGAACAGGTCTGGAAGCGCGAGTCCGCCGCGTTTTTCGCCGCCGCCCAGGCCCGGCCATTGACCCAGGCCGATCCGCGCGTGGCCGAGGTCGAAGCTCGCGTGATCGCCTCGTCGCAGAAGCTGGACGATCTGATGACCAGCCTGGCGAAGATCAAGGAAACCGTCGCCGCGCAAAGCGTGCAGAACGGCACGGATCTCTACGAAAATCTGCGCGCGCTCATGCTCGCCCTGGCCGTGATCGGCGTGGCGGTCGGCATGCTGCTGGGCTGGCTGGTGACGCGCGGCATCGTGCGTCCGCTGGAACACGCCGTGACGGCCGCGCGCCAGGTGGCGGCGGGCGACCTGACGACCGACATCCAGGTCGCCACGCGCGACGAAACCGGCGACCTGATGGGCGCGCTCAAGACCATGAACGAAAGCCTGGCGCGCATCGTGAAGGACGTGCGCGACGGCTGCGAGAGCATCGCTTCGGCATCCTCGCAGATCGCTCAGGGCAACGCTGACCTGTCGCAGCGCACCGAGGAACAGGCTTCGTCGCTGGAGGAAACCGCGGCGTCGATGGAGCAGTTGACCAGCACCGTGCAGCAGAACGCCAACAACGCCAGCGAAGCGGACCGCCTGGTCAACCAGGCGTCCAGCGTGGCGGTGCGTGGCGGCGAAGTGGTGGACGGCGTGGTCCAGACCATGAGCGCGATCTCCGACAGTTCGCGCCGCATCGCCGACATCACTGGCGTGATCGATGGCATTGCCTTCCAGACCAACATCCTGGCGCTCAACGCCGCGGTGGAAGCGGCGCGCGCGGGTGAGCAGGGGCGCGGCTTTGCGGTGGTGGCTGGCGAGGTGCGCACGTTGGCGCAGCGTTCGGCGGTGGCCGCGAAGGAGATCAAGGCCTTGATCGACGAGTCGGTCACGCGCGTCGAGGGCGGCACGCGCCAGGTCGACGAGGCCGGCCGCACCATGCGCGAGGTGGTGGACAGCGTGCGTCAGGTCGCCACGCTGGTGCGCGAGATTGCCAGCGCCTCGGAAGAGCAGTCTGCCGGCATCGGCCAGGTCAATCAGGCCGTGGCGCAGATGGACACCGTGACCCAGCAGAACGCCGCGCTGGTGGAAGAGGCGGCCGCCGCGGCCGCCAGCATGCAGGAGCAGGCCACCCGGCTGGCCCAGGAAGTGCGCCGCTTCAAGGTGGAAGCGGGCGGCGGCTCGGCGCGTGAAGCCCAGGTCCGCCTGGTGCAGGCCGTGCCCGCCGCGCCGCGCAAGGCGGCGGTTTCCGCAGCGCGTCCCGCGCTGGCGCAAGGTTCGGACGACGACTGGTCGACGTTCTGATCTCGCGCTGTGGGCTGCCGGTCAGGTGGGAGTGGTAAGGTTAGCCACTTTCAACCGCGCCGGCTTTTGCCCATGAACCTGCCCGACCCCCTACGCCGGCTGCTGGCCGGCCCGCGCCGGTGGGCGCATCGCAAGGTGCGCCAGATCAACCGCCTGTCGCGCAAGAGCGTGCAGATGGGGCTGCTGCTGGGAGGCGCCGGTCTGGTGGCGCTGATGTCGCTGGGCTTTGCCTATTTGGCCGACAAGGCGCTGGAATGGAATCGCGAGTGGGTGGCCTACAACGGTTGGCTGGCCTTGCTGGTCTTGCCCCTGAGCCTGGCTGCCTTGCGCTGGCTGACCTTGCGTTTTGCGCCCAACGCCTCCGGTAGCGGCATTCCCCAGGTCATCGGCGCCTTGTCGCTGCCGCCTGGTCCCAGCCAGAACAGCCTGGTGGCGCTGGGGCAGACCCTCTGGAAAATTCCCCTCGCATTCTTCGGCATGCTGGCCGGCGCGTCGATCGGCCGCGAAGGGCCGTCGGTGCAGGTGGGCGCCGCCCTCATGCTGGCCTGGGGCGACTTCTGGAAGCGCCGCGGCGTGCAACTGCGCGGCTTCCACGCCAATGAATTGATCGCCGCCGGCGCTGCGGGTGGCCTGGCCGCCGCCTTCAACGCGCCGCTGGCCGGCGTCATCTTCGCCATCGAGGAACTGGGACGGGGCACCGTGCTGCGCTGGCAGCGGCTGGTGCTGATCGGGGTGCTGGCCTCGGGCTTCCTGGTCGTGGCCGTGGTCGGCAACAACCCTTACTTCGGCGTCTTCGGCGGCGCGCCGCTGGCCCATGGCATGGTGATGTGGGTCGTCATTTGCGCGGCGCTCAACGGCGCGCTGGGCGGCATATTCGCCCGTCTGCTCGGCAAGGGGGCGGCCGGCAGCGCGCCGCAGTCCTGGCGTGCCTGGATCCGCGCGCATCCGATCTGGACGGCCTTCATCATGGGCCTGATCCTGGCACTGATCGGCCTGTCCACGGCCGGCAGCGTTTACGGCACGGGGTACGGCGTGGCGGCGGATCTGCTGTCGGGCAAAGACGCGGCGCCGGCCAGTTTCGGCCTGGCCAAGCTGGCCGCCACTGTCGCGTCTTATTGGGCCGGCATACCTGGCGGCATTTTCACGCCCGCCCTGACCACGGGCGCGGGCATCGGCCATCACATCTGGCAACTGGCGGGAGATGGCGTGGATCACCGCGTGCTGGTGCTGATTTCGATGGCGGCCTTCCTGGCCGCCGCGACCCAGGCGCCCCTGACCGCCAGCGTGGTGGTGATGGAAATGACGGGCAGCCAGCCCATGCTGTTCTGGCTGTTGGTGGGATCCTTGCTGGCCTCGGGCGTGTCGCGCCAGTTCTGCCCGCAACCCTTCTATCATCTGGCCGCCGGACGCTTCCGCCGGCAGGCCATCGTGGACACGGCGCGCGCCGCCAGGCCGCCGGCGGCCTGAGTTCAAGACCCGGGCCCGCGTCCCGGCGCAGGGCTCGCCGCGCGCACCGTTTGGGTGAACAGCCATTGGACACTGTCCGTGCAGCGGACATCCCACAGGTGCACCAACTTGGCGCGAAAGCGCTGCGTTAAGATCGGCCGATCCGGATTTTTTCTCACTTACTTCGAGCTTCCCATGACCGTGCATGCTTTTATTTGTGACGCGATCCGCACCCCCTTCGGCCGCTACGGCGGCGCGCTGGCTTCCGTGCGCCCCGATGATCTTGCCGCCGTAGCCATCAAGGCGCTGGTGGCGCGCAATCCCGGCGTGCGCTGGGAAGAACTGGACGACGCCATCATGGGCTGCGCCAACCAGGCGGGTGAAGACAACCGCAACGTGGCCCGCATGGCTACGCTGCTGGCCGGCCTGCCGATCGAAGTGCCCGGCGCCACTGTCAACCGCCTGTGCGGTTCGGGCCTGGACGCCATCGGCGGCGCCGCCCGCGCCATCCGCGCCGGCGAAGCCGGCCTGATGCTGGCCGGCGGCGTGGAAAGCATGAGCCGCGCGCCGTTCGTCATGGGCAAGGCCGACAGCGCCTTTTCGCGCAGCGCCGCGATCTACGACACCACCATCGGCTGGCGCTTCATCAACAAACTGATGAAGGCGCAATACGGCGTGGACTCGATGCCCGAAACGGCCGAGAACGTCGCCGACGATTTCAAGATCAGCCGCGAAGACCAGGACCTGTTCGCGCTGGCCAGCCAGCAGAAGACCGCGCGCGCGCAAAAAGAAGGCTTCTTCGACGCCGAGATCGTGCCCGTGTCGATCGCCCAGAAAAAGGGCGACCCCATCGTCGTCAGCAAGGACGAGCACCCGCGTGAAACCACGCTGGAATCGCTGGCCAAGCTGAAGGGCGTGGTTCGTGAAGGCGGCACCGTCACCGCCGGCAATGCCTCGGGTGTCAACGACGGCGCTGCCGCGCTGTTGCTGGCCGACGAAAAGGCTGCCGCTCGTCACGGCCTGACTCCGCGCGCCCGCGTGGTCGGCATGGCCACGGCCGGCGTCGCGCCGCGCATCATGGGCATTGGCCCGGCGCCCGCCACGCTGAAGGTGCTGGCCCAGACCGGCCTTACGCTTGCGCAAATGGACGTCATCGAGCTGAACGAGGCGTTTGCCGCCCAGGGCCTGGCCGTGCTGCGCCAGCTGGGTATTGCCGACAACGACCCGCGCGTGAACCCCAACGGCGGCGCCATCGCCCTGGGCCATCCGCTGGGCGCCAGCGGCGCACGCCTGGCCACCACCGCGATCAACCAGCTGCACCGCACCGGTGGTCGCTATGCGCTGTGCACCATGTGCATCGGCGTGGGCCAGGGCATCGCGCTGATTATCGAGCGCGTGTAATCGCCGGGCACGCATGGGCCGCCTGCGGCCCATGCG
>NZ_JCBAMT010000079.1:0-32717 GCF_059760445.1 Achromobacter sp. D7-1
CCGCCAGGCCGCGCCTGCGCTGGCGCGGCCTGGCGTTGCGCCGCGGCGTCAGGGATGGCGGAAAACAGGGCGTGAACCAACTTGGTGCGCAGCCGGTTGCGGCAGCGCACCATCCGCGTGCGGTCCGCGCTCCGCCGCTGTGCGCGCCCCAGCGGCCTGCGCCGCAAAACGCGGTGGCATGGAACTTGCATGACTGGACGCATCAGAGGGGAATCACATGCTCAAGGTCATGCTGCTCAACGATGGCGAAGGACACGCGGCGTCGCTGCGGCAAACGCTCGCCGCGGCAGGCGTGCGCGTCGTGGCCGAAATGGCGCCGGACATGGATCTGGCCGCCGCCATTGCGCAGGCGGCGCCCGACGTGGTGCTGATCGACAGCGACGCGCCCGGCCGGGACACGCTGGAGAACGTTTGCGTGGCCAGCGAACACAGCGATCGCCCGGTCGTGATGTTCACCGACAACGGCAATCGCGAAACCATACGCAGCGCCTTGCGCGCCGGCGTCGCGGCCTACGTGGTGGGCGACGTGCCAGCCGGCCGCATCGAGCCGCTCTTGACGGTGGCGATCGAACGCTTCGCCATGGAGAAGTCGCGGCGCGAGGAGCTGCGCGAAGCGCAATTGCGCCTGGCCGACCGCCAATGGGTGGAAAAGGCCAAGGGCATCCTGATGAAGGCGCGTTCGATTTCCGAGGACGAGGCCCACGGCCTGCTGCGCCAACGCGCCATGCAAAGCCAGAAACGGCTGGGCGAGGTCGCCCGGGAAGTCGTGGAGATGAGCGCCTGGCTGGGCAAATCCACTTAATAAGCTTTGGTTATATGGAACAAAGAAATCAAAAGTTGTGGGGATGAAGCCCCCTTCCTATGATCCAACGACACTATGCCGGGTACGCCCGAGGCGGGCATTCATGAAGCTTTTCCCGATTTTTGCCGATCTGAAAGACAGGCTGGTCCTGGTGGTAGGCGGCGGCGCCGTCGCCGAACGCAAGACGCTCGCGCTGCTGGAAGCCTCGGCCGACGTGCTGCTGGGCGCGCCGGAACTGACGCCCGCCCTGGCCGCCCTGGCCGCTGAAGGCCGCATTCGCCATCTGTCCGGCCGTTTCAATCCCGCCTGGCTCGACGAGGTCTGGTTGGTGGTCGCCGCCACCGATGACCGCGACACCAACGCCGCCGTGTCCGAGGCCGCCGTCGCCCGGCGCATCTTCAGCAACGTGGTGGACGATCCTGAGCTGTCGTCCTTCCAGGTGCCGTCCATCGTCGACCGCTCACCCGTGATCGTCGCGATTTCCTCGTCTGGCGTGGCGCCGGTGCTGGCGCGTCGCATCCGGGAACGCATCGAATCGCTGTTCGACCATACCCTGGGCCAGTTGGCCGGGCTGGCCGCCAGCTACCGCAAGCGCATCCGCGCCAGCCATCCCGACCTGGGCGCGCGCCGCCGCTTCTACGACTGGCTGCTGGACGGCCCGGTGGCCGGTTTCCTGCGCCAGCAACAGCCGGCCCAGGCCGAGGCCGCGCTGGTGGCGGCATTGGCGGCGCCGCGTGCGCCCGACGCCGGCAGCGTGGTACTGGTGGGCGCTGGACCCGGCGACCCCGGTCTGTTGACGCTGAAAGCGCTGCGCGCGCTGAATGAAGCCGACGTCATCCTGCACGACCGCCTGGTCAGCAGCGAGGTCATGTCGCTGGCGCGCCGCGACGCGGAACGCGTATCGGTCGGCAAGCTGCCCGGCGAGGACCACAACGCCACTCAGGCGCGCATCCACAAGCTGATGGTCGAACATGCGCGCGCCGGCCGTCGCGTGGTGCGGCTCAAGGGCGGCGACGCCTTCATTTTCGGCCGGGGCGGAGAAGAGCTGGAGTACCTGCGCGCGCATGGCGTGCGCTATGAAGTAGTGCCCGGCATCACCGCCGCGCTGGCCTGTGCGGCCTACGCCGGCATCCCGTTGACGCATCGGGAACACGCCCAGTCCGTCCGCCTGATCACCGCGCACTGCCGCGAAGACGAAGACAACCTGGACTGGCCCGCGCTGGCCCGTGAAAAGCAGACCCTGGCTTTCTACATGGGCGTCGGGCAACTGGATCTGCTGACCGGCCGCCTGCTGGCCCATGGCCGCGCGCCAGACACGCCCTTCGCCCTGATCGAGAACGGCAGCCGGCCCGAGCAACGCGTGCTGTCCGGCAAGCTGGAGCAACTGCCCGAGCTGGCCGCCGAGCACGCCATCCGCTCCCCCGCGCTCTTGATCGTGGGAGAGGTGGCGGGATTGGCGTCGCAACTGCAGTGGTTCGGCCAGCACCTGGAGGGGCGGGTCGAGTGCATGGCGGCCTGACGCAGTGAGCACAGGCCGACCTCGCCAGGCCAAATGAAAAACGCCAGCCACTTCCGGCTGGCGTTTTGGCTCATTGCCGTGCCCCGACCGCTATTCCGTCTTTTGGGTGGTGCCGAAGATACGGTCGCCGGCATCGCCCAGGCCAGGCATGATGTAGCCGTGCTCATTCAAGCCGTCGTCGATGGACGCGGTGTAGATGTGCACGTCGGGGTGCTTGGCCAGCACCGCGTCGATGCCGACCGGCGCCGCGACCAGCACCAGGGCGCGGATTTCCTTGCAACCGGCGCGCTTGAGCAGGTCGATCGCGGCGACCATGGAGCCGCCGGTGGCCAGCATCGGATCGACGATCAGGGCCAGGCGCTGGTCCAGTTCGCCCACCAGGCGTTCCAGGTAGGTATGGGCTTCCAGCGTTTCTTCGTTGCGGGCCACGCCCACCACGCTGACCTTGGCGCCCGGAATCAGGCTGAGCACGCCGTCCAGCATGCCGATGCCGGCGCGCAGGATGGGCACCACGGTGACCTTCTTGCCGGCGATCTTCTCGACCTGCACCGAACCACACCAGCCCTCGACGGTGGCGGGCGCCAGCGGCAGGTCCTTGGACGCTTCGTAAGTGAGCAGCGCGCCCACTTCCTGCGACAGCTCACGAAAGCTCTTGGTGCTGAGGTCGGCGCGGCGCATGATCCCGAGCTTGTGGCGGATCAGCGGATGGCGGATTTCGTGCACGGGCATGTGCGTAACTCTCCAGAATATTGATAGACAGGGTTTTCGCCTCAGGCGGAACCATGACGGCGCGGCGCGCTTTGCGTCGCCCGTCGTCGAGCCACACCTGAGGATCGTAATCGGTTTGGAAGGGATTTGTTATTGATCGCCGGCAGGATCATCCGAAGAATTTTTCCGGCGCGGCGCAGGCATGCTTATTGTTCGGTAAGCCAGGCGATCAGGGCGTCGTCGAAGGCGCGCACGGCGCCCGCCTGTTCGTGGTTGACGATGCTGACCACCACGTAGCGCTTGCCGCTGGCGCCCAGCACATAGCCCGCGATGGAGCGCACGTCGCGCAGCGAGCCGGTCTTCAGGTGGGCCATGCCCGCCGTGCCATCGCCCTTCAGGCGGCGGCGCACCGTGCCGTCCACGCCGGCGATCGCGAAAGAGGAGATGTACTCCGGCATGACGGGCGAGTTCCAGGCCACGGTCAGCATCGACGCCAGGCTGTCGGCCGACACCCGCGCATCGCGCGACAGGCCGGCGCCGTTGTCGATGACCAGTTCGGGCATGTCCAGGCCCTGCCTGGCCAGCAGTTCCTTGGCCACGGTTTCGCTGCTGGAGACGGTGGCAGGCCGCCGGCCGCGCTCGGCGCCCAGGGTCAGCAGCAAGGTGCGCGCCATGACGTTGTTGCTGCGCTTGTTGATCTGGCGGATCGCCTCGGCCAGCGTGGGCGAATCATGCGAGGCCAGCACCACTGCGTCGGGCGGCACCATGCCGGAACGGACCTGGCCCTTGAAGGTGCCGCCCAGCTCCTTCCAGAGCATGCGGAACACCTCGGTGGCGTAGTCGGGCTGCGACAGCGCCAGGCGGTACAGGCTGAATTCGCCGCAGGAGCCGGCCACCTTGCCGTTCACGCGGATGGTCACCCCCTGCTGGGTGATCAACGGTTCGGTGGTCACCACCGGCGCGCCCGGGCAACGGGCGTCGCTCCATTCGACGCGGCCCTCGATCTTCAGGCCCGGCAGCGGCGGATCAATCAGCGGCACCCATTTGTTGGCGGCGGGGTCCGGCGTGAACAGCAGCCGCAGCGCGCCAAAGCCCACCATCAGCGCGTCCGGGCTGGCGTTATAGGCCCGGTCCGGGGCGCCGTCGAAGGCGCCGGGGTCGGTCGCGACCTGGCCGAAGATGCTGCGGTCGATGACCAGGTCATTGATCTGCTTGACGCCGCGCAGGCGCAATTCGCGCAGCAGCACCCACAGGTCCTGCAACAGGAATTGCGGATCGCCGCCAGCCCGCAGGTACAGCGGGCCGCTCAGCACGCCCTTGGCGTCGGGCCGCGCGCCGGGCGCCGTCATGAACTCGGTGCGCCAGACGTAGTTGGGCCCCAGTTCGGACAGCGCGGCCCAGGTCGTGACCAGCTTCATCACCGAGGCGGGATTGCGCGACTCCTTGGCGTTCAACGCGACCAGCCGCGGCCCGCCCACCTCCTGCACCACCAGGGACAGGGAGCTGTCAGGCAGCTTGCTGGCCTTCCAGGCGTTCACCACGTTGGGCGGCAAGCCGGGAACCTGCGCCCCGGCCACCCCCGCCACCGCGGCCAGCAGCCCGCCGGCCAGCCATCGCTTCAGCCCGCCCATACGCATATTCGCTCGTCCCGTCATGCCACGCCCACCCGGTTGCTCGTCCTGCAAAACCGAGAGCATACAAAACCTGGAAGGATTGCGGCGTGGTGGGCCTTCCTCCCGCCACGCCCGAAGGAGCGAAATGCCCCCTACTTCTGCAGCCGCCACTTGCCGGAAGCGACGGTCGCCATCACCAGCGCCCGCTCATCCAGCCCGTTGTGGTCGGTGGGACTCATATTGACCACGCCGGTCGCGGTGGGCAGGTTCTTGACGTTTTCCAGCGCATCGCGCAGCGCCGCCCGGAACTCGGGCGTGCCGGGCTTGGCGGTCTTCAGCGCCACCGGGACGGCCTGCTGCAGCAGCAGGCCGACGTCCCAGGTATAGGCGGCGAACAGGGACACCGTGCCCGCGCCGTTGGCCGCCTCGTACTTCTTGGCGAAGGCCTGGGCGGTGGACTTGACGGGGTTGGTATCCGGCAGCAGGTCGGCCACCATCACCGGCCCCACCGGCACCCAGGCGCCCTCACAGGCGTCGCCACAGACCCGCAGGAAGTCGTTGTTGGCCACGCCGTGGTTGAAATAGATTTTGCCCTTGTAGCCGCGCTCGCGCAGCGCCCGCGCCGGCATCGCAGCGGGCGTGCCCGAGGCGCCGACCACCACGGCGTCAGGCGCCGCGCCGATCACCTTCAGGGTCTGGGCCACGGCGGAAGTATCCGTGGGCGCAAAGGCTTCCTTGCCCACCACCTCGATGCCGTGCTTTTTGGCCGCCTTCTCGATTTCCACCCAGAAGGTCTCGCCCAACGCGTTGTTGAAACCGATGAAGGCCAGTTTCTTGACGCCATTGGCCGCCGCATGGCGCGCAATGCCCTCGGCCATCAGCGAATCGGAGTGCGGGGTCTTGAACACCCAGCGGCGCTTGTCGTCCACCGGCTCGATCAGCCGCGCCGACGAGGCCAGCGTGATCACGGGCGTGGTTCCGCTGGCCACGGTGTCCAGCATGGCCATGGTGTTGGGCGTGGTGGAAGATCCGACGATCAGGTCGACCTTGTTCTCCGAGATCAGCTTGTGGGAATTGCTGACCGCACGGGTGGTGTCGGAAGCGTCGTCCAGCACCACGTACTCGACCTTGACGCCGCCGATCTCGGTGGGCAGCAGGCTGATGGTGTTGCGTTCGGGGATGCCCAACGAAGCCTGGGGGCCGGTAGTGGACAGGGTGGCGCCGATTTTCACCTGGGCCAGCGCGGGCGTGGCGCCCGCGGCCAGCAGGGCGGCCAGCGCGGCGGCCATGAGGGTACGACTAGGGGTCATGCGGAGTCTCCTTGGATACGCGGATGTCTTATGCTTGGCGCCGATCCGCTACGGCGTGGAACTCTGGTTATACGGCGGGGAAGCCGGCGGGCGGGTACCTCGGGGGCCCGCTGCGGGTTTGTCCGCAGAGGCTCGTGGCGCGGTCCGGCTGCGTCATTGCTGGTCTCCACGTTGCCAGTGACTGGCTGGCGCTGTATTTTTTAGTGATACACGTATTCTAATAAGAGACGAATTCATGTCAACAGATAGCAGCACGGGGATCCAATCAGCCGAAATCGCCCTGGACGTGCTGACCCGGCTGGCCGAACTGGGCGGCGCCCTGTCCGTGTCCGAACTGGGCCGCAGCCTGGACATGCCGCGCGCCAAGGTGCACCGCTACCTGGTGTCGCTGGAGCGGCGCGGTTATGTAGAGCAGGACGCGGCCAGCGCCCGCTACCGGCTGGGCCCGCAGGCCCTGCACACCGGGCTGGCGGCGCTGGCCGAGGTGGATTTCGTGAAGCTGGCCGCCGGCAGCCTGGACGGCCTGAGCGCCGCCATCGGCCAGACCGTATTCATTTCCGTCTGGGGCCAGCACGGCCCCACCATCGTGCAATGGCGCGACGCGCGGCTGCCGGTGACCGTCAACGTGCGGGTGGGCTCGGTGCTGCCGCTGCTCAACAGCGCCACCGGTCGGGTCTTCGCCGCCTGGCTGCCCGAATCCCTGGCCCTGCCGCGGGCGCTGGTCGAGTGGGACGCGCTGCGCGCCCATGACCCCAATGCCGCCCGGGTGCTGGACGCCACCGAACCGCCAGCCGATCCCGCCGCCGCGCTGCGCCGGCAATGGCAGGCGACCCGCCAGCGCGGCTACGCCAGCGTCAGCGGTCACTTGCTGCATGGCATCGCCTCGGCCGCGGTGCCGGTGCTGGACGCGCAAGGCCATCTGGCCGGCGCCTTCACCAGCCTGGGGCTGCACGGCAGCTTCGACCTGTCGCCGGACGGCGAACCCGTGCGGGCGCTGAGCGCGGCCGCGGCGGATTGTTCGCGCCGGCTGGGATGGAGCCCATCGCGCTGAACCGCGGGCGTGGCGGCCTTCCGTCCCCCGCCCGGGCGCCCCGATTTTGCGGCCGCTTTACAATACAGGGTTGCCCCGGGCCTGCCCGGCTCGTTTTCGCCCCTCTTTTTGCCGCCCTTGCCGGGCGGATAGCCGCGTGACCCAGTCCCTCACCGTTGCCGATTTCAACTACGAACTGCCGCCCGAGCTCATCGCCCAGGCGCCCGCCGCCGAACGCACTGGCAGCCGCCTGCTGCACCTGGACGGCGCTGGCCAGCTGCATGACCGGCAGTTCGCCGACCTGGCCGCGCTGCTGCGTCCGCAAGACCTGCTGATCTTCAATGACACCCGCGTCATCAAGGCGCGGCTGAACGGCCACAAGATCACCGGCGGCAAGATCGAGGTGCTGGTCGAGCGTATCACCGAGCCCGACCGGGTCCTGGCCCACGTGCGCGCCAGCAAGTCGCCCGGCCCGGGCATGGTGCTGCGCCTGGCCGACGCCTTCGACGCCACCGTGCTGGGCCGCGAAGGCGAACTCTTCGACATCCGCTTCCCCGGCCCCGTGCTGGACTTGCTGGATGCCCACGGCGCGACGCCGCTGCCGCCCTACATCACGCACGAAGCCGATACCGGCGACGACGAGCGCTACCAAACGGTCTATGCCCGCGAGCCCGGCGCCGTGGCGGCCCCCACTGCCGGCCTGCATTTCGACCAGCCCACGCTGGACCGCCTGGCCGCGATGGGCGTCGAGCGCGCCTTCGTCACGCTGCACGTGGGCGCGGGCACCTTCCAGCCGGTGCGCGTGGACAATCTGGCCGACCACGTCATGCACGCCGAATGGTTCACCGTGCCGCAAGCCACGGTCGACGCGATCGCCGCCGCCCGCAGCCGCGGCGGCCGGGTCATCGCCGTCGGCACCACCAGCGTGCGCGCCCTGGAATCCGCGGCCGCCCAGACCGAAGGGCGCACCGCCCCCGGCCTGCCGCTGGCCGCCGCCCAGGGCGACACCCGTCTCTTCATCACCCCCGGTTACCGCTACCGCGTCATCGACGCCCTGGTCACCAACTTCCACCTGCCCCAGTCGACCCTGCTGATGCTGGTGTCGGCGCTGGCCGGCGTAGAACCGATACGCCGCGCCTACGCCCACGCCGTCGCCGAGCGCTACCGCTTCTTCAGCTATGGCGACGCCATGTTTATCGAGTCCCCCGCCCCATGACCGGACTGAATTTCGAACTGCTCGCCACCGACGGCGGCGCCCGCCGCGGCCGCATCACGCTGAACCACGGCGTGGTCGAGACGCCCATCTTCATGCCAGTCGGCACCTATGGCAGCGTCAAGGCCATGATGCCGCACGAACTGAAGGAAATCGGCTCGCAGATCGTGCTGGGCAACACCTTCCACCTGTGGCTGCGCCCGGGCACGGAAATCATGGAAAAGCACGGCGGCCTGCATGGCTTCATGCAGTGGGACAAGCCCATCCTGACGGATTCCGGCGGCTTCCAGGTGTTCAGCCTGCAAGGCATGCGCAAGATCACCGAGGAAGGCGTGAAGTTCGCCTCGCCGATCGACGGCGCGCGGCTGTTCCTGACGCCGGAAGAATCCATGCGCATCCAGCGCTCGCTGAATTCCGACATCGTCATGGTGTTCGACGAATGCACGCCTTATGAAATCGACGGCCGGCCCGCCACCGTCGAAGAAGCCGCCCGCTCCATGCGCATGTCGCTGCGCTGGGCGCGCCGCTCGCGCGAGGAGTTCGACCGCCTGCAAAACCCCAACGCCCTGTTCGGCATCGTCCAGGGCGGCATGTACGAAGCCCTGCGCGATGAGTCCCTGGCCGGGCTGCAGGAGATCGGCTTCCACGGCTACGCCATCGGCGGCCTGTCGGTCGGCGAGCCCAAGGAAGACATGATGCGCATCCTGGCGCACGTCACGCCCAAGCTCCCGGCCCAGGCGCCGCGCTACCTGATGGGCGTAGGCACGCCGGAAGACCTGGTCGAGGGCGTGAGCCGCGGCGTGGACATGTTCGACTGCGTCATGCCCACCCGCAACGCCCGCAACGGCTGGCTGTTCACGCGTTTCGGCGACGTCAAGATCCGCAACGCCAAGCACCGCGACGACACCCGCCCGCTGGACCCCAGCTGCGGCTGCCATACCTGCGCGAACTTCTCGCGGGCCTACCTGCACCACCTGCAACGCGCCAACGAAATCACCGGCGCGCGCCTGAACACCCTGCACAACCTGCATTTCTATCTGACCATCATGAAGGAAATGCGCGAAGCCATCGCCGAGGGCCGCTTCGACGCCTGGCGCGCGCAGTTCGCGGCGGACCGGGCGCGGGGGGTGGATTAGAATTTCAGGACCTATATACAATAGTCGGCTTGCCCTATCCATGGCTCGCGCGGGGATGGGCGCATAAAAACACTAGATACAAACACCCAAACAGACTAAACGCAGGAGAATTCAATGTCCGTTATCGATACCGCCAGCCTCGTCGTGGCCCAGGCCGCCCCCGAGGGCAACGCGCTGATGGGCATGCTGCCCATCATCCTGATGTTCGTGATCCTCTATTTCCTGATGATCCGTCCCCAGATGAAGCGCCAGAAGGAACACCGCAATCTGATCGCCGCCCTGGCCAAGGGCGACGAAGTGGTTACCGCCGGCGGCATGCTCGGCAAGGTCACCAAGGTCAACGACAGCTACGTTACCGTCGAAGTCTCCGAACTGGCCGACAAGCCCGTCGAAGTGATCATGCAGAAGTCCTCGGTCTCGACCGTGCTGCCCAAGGGAACCATCAAGGCCCTGTAAGCGTCCCACAGGAGCCCCCATCGGGCTCTTGTGCTTGATGGCCCTGCCGCCGCCCGCCGCGCTCGCCGCCCGGGCGGCCCTTTCATCACTTTTACATGAAGTAGCCGGCAATGAACCGCTATCCCCTCTGGAAGTACATTACGGTCCTGGTCGCGGTCATCATCGGCCTGCTGTACACGCTTCCCAACTTCTACGGCGAGTCCCCGGCCGTCCAGGTTTCCAGCGCCAAGGCCACGATCAAGGTCGATCCCGCCATGCTGAACCGGGTCGATCAGATCCTGACCGACGCCAAGATCCCCAATGAAGGGGTCTACTACGAACAAAACGGCACGCTCGGCACCGTGCGCGCCCGCTTTACGTCGACCGACCTGCAGTTGCAGGCGCGCGACCTCATCGACAGATCCCTCAACACCGTCGCCGGCGACCCCCACTACACGGTCGCGCTGAACCTGCTGCCCGCCTCGCCCGCCTGGATGCGCGCCCTGGGCTGGTTCGCGCCCAAGCCCATGTACCTGGGCCTGGACCTGCGCGGCGGCGTGCACTTCCTGCTGCAAGTGGACATGCAGGGCGCCCTGACCGCCCGCTATGACTCCCTGGCCGCCGACGTGCGTTCGGTGCTGCGCGACCAGAAGGTCAACGTGGCCGGCGTCGAACGCTCGGGTCTGGCCATTGCCGCCACCTTCGCCAACGCGGACGACCGCGACCGCGCCATTTCCACCCTGCGCAGCCGCCTGCCCGACCTGGAATTCACTGAACGCGAAGAGAACGGCAAGCCGCTGCTGATGGCCGCCCTGAACCCGGCCGCCGTCACCCGCGTGCAGGATTCCGCGCTCAAGCAGAACATCAACACGCTGCACAACCGCATCAACGAACTGGGCGTGGCCGAACCTGTCATCCAGCAACAGGGCGCCGACCGCATCGTGGTCCAGCTGCCCGGCGTGCAGGACGTGGCCAAGGCCAAGGAACTGCTGGGCCGCACCGCCACGCTGGAAATCCGCATGGTCGACGACACCCCCGCCGCGCAAGCCGCGCTGCTGGGCGGCAGCGTGCCGTTCGGTCTCGAACGCTACAACGACCGCGACGGCCGTCCCATCCTGGTGCGCCGCCAGGTCATCCTGACCGGCGAAAACCTGCAGGACGCCCAGCCCGGCCGCGACTCGCAGACCCAGCAGGCCGCCGTCCACCTGACGCTGGATTCCAAGGGCGCCCGCATCTTCCGCGACGTCACCCGCGACAACATCGGCAAGCGCATGGCCATCCTGCTGTTTGAAAACGGCAAGGGCGAAGTGGTCACGGCCCCGGTCATCCGCGGCGAAATCGCCGGCGGCCAGGTGCAGATCTCGGGCAGCATGAGCTCCGAGGAAGCCGCCGACACCGCGCTGCTGTTGCGCGCCGGCGCCTTGGCTGCGCCCATGTCCATCATCGAGGAACGCACCATCGGCCCGAGCCTGGGCGCGGACAACATCGCCAAGGGCTTCTACTCGACGCTGTACGGCTTCCTGGCCATCGCCGTCTTCATCATCCTGTACTACCACCTGTTTGGCGTGTTCTCGACCATCGGCCTGACCATGAACGTGCTGCTGCTGCTGGCGCTGCTGTCCATGCTGCAGGCCACGCTGACCCTGCCGGGCATCGCGGCAATCGCGCTGACGCTGGGCATGGCCATCGACTCGAACGTGCTGATCAACGAGCGGATACGCGAGGAACTGCGCGCGGGCGCCAGTCCGCAGCAGGCCATCCATCACGGCTTCGAACGCGCCTGGGGCACCATTCTCGACTCGAACCTCACCACGCTGATCGTGGGCCTGGCGCTGCTGGCCTTCGGTTCGGGCCCGATCCGGGGCTTCGCCGTGGTGCACGTCCTGGGCATCCTGACCTCGATGTTCTCGTCGGTGGTGGGCGTGCGCGCGCTGGCCAACCTCTGGTATGGCCGCAAGAAGAAGCTCACGTCGATCTCCATCGGTGAAGTCTGGAAACCGAAGACCAACTGAACATGAGCGCGGGCGGCCCGGCCGCCCGCCACAGATAAAGCCTAAGGCGAAAAATGGAATTTTTCCGTATTCACCGCACCATCCCGTTCATGCGCCACGCGTTGGTGCTGAACATCATCAGCTTCGTCACTTTCCTGGCGGCTGTCTTCTTCATCCTTACGCGCGGCTTCCATCTGTCGATCGAATTCACCGGCGGCACGGTCATGGAAGTCAACTACGCCCAGACGGCGCAGCTTGAAAACGTGCGCGGCGTGGTCTCCAAGCTTGGCTACACCGACTTCCAGGTGCAGAACTTCGGCACCTCGCACGACGTCATGATCCGCCTGCCCCTGCAGGAAGGCCAGACCTCGGCCACCCAGAGCGAAACCGTCATGGCCGCGCTGAAGACCGCCGACTCCGGCGTCGAACTGCGCCGCGTCGAATTCGTGGGCCCGCAGGTGGGCCAGGAACTGCTGCACAACGGGCTGATGGCCCTGCTGGTGGTGGTCATCGGCATCATGGTGTACCTGGGCTTCCGCTTCGAATGGAAGTTCGCCGTCGCCGGCGTGATCGCCAACCTGCACGACGTGGTGATCATCCTGGGCTTCTTCGCCTTCTTCCAGTGGGAATTCTCGCTGTCGGTGCTGGCGGGCGTGCTGGCGGTGCTGGGCTACTCCGTGAACGAATCCGTGGTCATCATGGACCGGATCCGCGAGAACTTCCGCAAGTACCGCAAGGCGGACGTGCACGAAGTCATCAACAGCGCCATCACCCAGACCATCTCGCGGACCATCATCACCCACGGTTCGACGCAGATGATGGTGCTGGCCATGCTGTTCTTCGGCGGCCCCACCCTGCACTACTTCGCCATGGCCCTGACCATCGGCATCTGGTTCGGCATCTACTCGTCGGTGTTCGTGGCCGCGGCCCTGGCCATGTGGCTGGGCGTCAAGCGCGAAGACCTGATCAAGCCGGTCAAGAAGGAAGGCGAGGAAGGCGAAGCCGCCTGATCGTCTCCACGCAGACCAGACCCGCCGCATTGCGGCGGGTTTTTTATTGCGCGGCGCTTGCCGCTTTCCGCCTGGCCAGGAAGCGCAAGCCCAGCCCGCAGGGGACAAGGACGAACTGGAGCAAACCGGCGTAGAGCCAGGCCCAAGCCCAGCGGAAACGCCAGGGAATGAATTCCGGCACGCCGTTGTCGTCGAAGTACGGGTCGTGGATCACCAGCGCCAGGCCGCCCAGATACGAGAACGCAAGGCATCCCGCCACGAACAGCCACAGCCGCGTGGCCGGGGCCTTCCAGCCGTGGCGCCGGCCATGCACGGCGCTGGCCGCCAGGCTGATCAGCAGGCCCGCCGCGAACAAGGCGGGGAAAAGAAGAAAAGCCACGGCGTCGCTCCCGACTACAGGTCCGGCGCCATTGTGCCAGCCGCGCAAGCAGACGGCTCATGGACGCGCACGGGCATTTTCCGCTTGATTAATACATAAGTATTCGCTAATGTATCGCCATGCTCGAAAACGACATCTTCAAGGCCCTGGCGGATCCGACCCGCCGCGCCATCTTCGAAAAACTCGCCGCCGGCGGCATGAACGCCAGCGCCCTGCGGGTGGGCATGGAGATCAGCCAGCCTGCCATGTCGCAGCACCTGTCCGTGCTGCGCAAGGCGCGCCTGGTGCGCGAGGAAAAACAAGGCCGTTTCGTGAACTACGAAGTCGACCCCGACGGGCTGGCGCTGATCGCCGGATGGCTGGCGAAGTACCGCGCCTACTGGCCGGCCCGCATCGAAGCCCTGAACGCCCTGCTCAAGGACATGGACCAATGAAGCCGACCGCGCCGCAAGACCCGCCCCAGGACCTCGTGCTCGAATACGAACTCGACGCGCCGCCCGAAAAAGTCTGGCGCGCCATCAGCATCCCCGAATTCCGCGAGCAATGGCTGCCCGGGCGGGCGCTGACCAGCGCCGAACCCGCGGACGCGACGCCCGCAGACGAAATCCGCTTGCGCATGCGCGACGAGGAACCGCCCTTCCTCGAAAGCCTGGTGACCTTCCAGATCCGGCCTGCCGCCGACGGCCGCACGCTGCTGCGCATCATCCACGCGCTGGACGACGCCCGGCTCGAACGCCGCGGGCGCGCCGCCGCCAACGACGCCGGCCCCTTCCTCATGCGCGCCGCCTGAACCCGGCGCGCACGCAAGACAATCGCAACCCAGGAGATTCGTCCATGCAGGACGTGATGCAATACGTGCCCATGGTGGTCGAGCAATCCGGCCGCGGCGAGCGGTCCTTCGACATCTATTCGCGGCTGCTGCGCGACCGCATCATCTTCCTGAACGGCGAAGTCAACGACTCGGTGTCGGCGCTGGTCTGCGCCCAGCTGCTGTTCCTGGAATCCGAGAATCCCACCAAGCCCATCCACCTCTACATCAACTCGCCGGGCGGCGTCATCACCAGCGGCCTGGCCATGTACGACACCATGCAGTTCATCACCGCGCCGGTGCACACGCTGTGCATGGGCACGGCGCGCTCCATGGGCTCTTTCCTGCTGATGGCGGGCGAACCGGGCGAACGATGCGCGCTGGCCAATGCCAGCGTGCACGTGCATCAGCCGCTGGGCGGCTTCCAGGGCCAGGCCTCGGACGTCCTCATCCACGCCGAGGAAATGCGCAAGACCAAGGATCGCGTCACGCGCGTCTACGCCCAGCACTGCGGACGCAGCTACGAAGAGGTGGAGCGCTCGCTGGACCGCGACTGCTACATGAGCGCGGAAGAAGCGCTGGAATGGGGCCTGATAGACCGGGTCCTGAAGCGCCGGGACCTGGGCGCCTGACACGGGGGCGGGCACTGTACCGTCCGCCCCCGTCGCTGTGTACGGGTACGGACCCGCGCGGATTCGCTACCATAGCCACACCATGAAACTTGTCATCGATCACCTCGTCATCGCCGCCGCGGACCTGGACAGCGGCGCCGAATACGTCGCCGGACTGCTCGGCATCGCGCCTTCGGGCGGCGGCGCGCATCCCCGCATGGGCACCCACAACCGGGTGCTGGGCATGGCGGGCGGCATCTACCTCGAAGTCATCGCCATCGATCCGCAGGCCCCGGCGCCAGCGCGGCCGCGCTGGTTCGGACTGGATCAGGACGCAGTCCGCGCCCGCATCGCCCAGGGGCCCTACCTGGCGCATTGGGCGGCTCGGGTGGAGACGCCGCTGGACCTGACCCTCATGCAGGCCGAACATCCCGCGCGCATCCCTCCCGCCATCCCTATGGAACGCGGGCAGTTGCGCTGGCGGCTGACGGTGCCCGACGACGGCAGCCTGCCCGCGTGGCGCGAAGCCGGCCACGCGGCCGGCGACGGCCTGCTGCCCACGCTGATCCAGTGGGACGTCGAGAATTATCCCGGCGTCAGCCTGCCGCCCCAGGACCTGGTCCTCAAGCAATTGTCCGGCAGCCATCCCCAGGCTGGACTGCTGCGCCAGGGCTTGGCGTGGCTGGGCGCCGAGCACCTGATCCAGGTGGAACAGGCCGACGGCCCGCCGCGCCTGAGCGCGCAGATAGAAACGGCCGGCGGCCTGAAGATCCTGGCCTGAATCCGCCCCATCAAAAAACATCCGGAGACCTGTACATGCATGCCACCCGCAAGCGATTCGACGAAGACCCTTACCTGGACCGATGCGACGCCACCGTGATCGCGGTCAGCCCCGAAGGCGTCGAACTGGACGAGACCGTCTGCTACGCGCGCAGCGGCGGCCAGGCGGGCGACAGCGGCACGCTGACGCTGGCCGACGGCCGCGCGCTGGCGCTGACCGACACCGTGTATGCCGACGACCGCCAGCGCATCTTGCATGTGCTGGAAGGCGGGATGACGCCGCAAGTAGGCGACCGCGTCTCGGTGGCCATCGATTGGCCGCGGCGCCACCGGCTCATGCGCCTGCATACCTGCCTGCACCTGTTGGGCGCGCTGGTGCCCGCGCCCGTGACCGGCTGCAGCATTTCACCCGACTCGGCGCGCGTCGATTTCGACCTGCCCGAGTCCACGCTGGACAAGGCCGACCTGACCGAACGCCTGAACGCCTTGATCGAGGCCCGCACCGGCGTCAGCATCAACTGCATCACGCCCGAGCAACTGGCGGCCGAACCCGACCTGGTGCGCACCGTGGGCGCAGCGCCCCCGGCCGGCACCGCCAGCATACGCATCGTCGAAATCCCGGGCGTGGATCGCCAGCCCTGTGGTGGCACGCACGTGGCCAACACTGGCGAGATCGGCGCGGTGATCGTTACGAAGATCGAGAAAAAGAGCCGCACCAACCGGCGCGTCGTGGTGAATTTCGCGTAGGGCGTAGTCTGGAGCCGGCCCCTGGCCGGCTTCCGGACACTGGCTTATTTTGCTTCTTCGCAGGTTTGCGGGTTTGCAGGCGAAGGCCGTGTCGCTTCGTAGACCGCACGTCGTCGCGGACGGCTGGGTGGCGGGCGCGAGAGGATATTCATACGCAAGCCACCATCCCTCCCCCCGACGGCGACACCACCAGAAAACCAATCGCCGCATTCGCGCCAGCGATCACAATCACACTTAAAACAATGACGTATGTATTAATCGGCCGCCCGCGCGGCCGATTAATACGGGCAGCCCAAGACTCGCCCCCGACCACAGCTCCAGCAGCGCCACAGGCCAAGACGCACGTAGCCCGTCGGCGCGGGTGGCGTGGCGGCTCGCAACCTCGATGCGCCCGAGGGAATCTGAAGGAAAGGCCGAAGGCCTTGACGAAGATGACGACGGGGCAGTCCGGAGCGAACGCTCCGGACCGCAATCGTGGGCGCGAGCCGCCACGCCGACCGCGCCGACGGGCGACCTACGAAGCACAAGCCAACGCCAGCAACAGCAACCCTTACTTTTTCCACCAGCGCCAAGGCGCGCGCAGGGGCCACTGATATTCGGCGCCCAACACCCGGGGCGCCAACACATGCCCGACCAGCACCGCGATGCCCGCGGCCGTCATCACATCGGACAGATAGTGGTCCAGATTGACCAGCCGGCTCATGGCCACCAGCACCGCCAGCAGCAGGAAGACCCAGCGCCAGCGCGGCGCCAGGATTCCTAGCGTCACCGCCACGGCGAACGCCGCATAGGTGTGGCTGGAGGGAAAGGAGTTGTAGAGCTGCACGCGCGAGAACGACTCGCCCAGCCCGTAGATGCCCTTCTCGAAGAACAGCTCGGGACGCGCCCGCGCCACCGAACGCTTAAGCACCAGCACCACCAGCCCGCCCACCGCCATCGTCGACAACATCAGCAGGCTGCCGCGCGCCATGCTGGCGTAGCTCATGCGCACCGGGTTGCGCCAGCCGCGCGCCAGGCCGACCAGCCCTATCACATAGAAGGCCAGCGCCACGCCGATATAGGGGCCGCTTTCGCCGAGCTCGCCGATCCATTCGAAGGATTCGTTCACGCCCTCGGAGACCGACTGCTTGATCCACACCGCCAGCGGCAGGTCCACCCACAGCGCGCAGGCGCTGGCGGCCAGCGCCAGGGCGCAGCCCAGCAGCACCCAGGTCAGCGCGGAAAACGGATTGCGGAACTGATCGGGCCCGGGGCCCGCCACGGCGTCGGTCACGGGAGCGGCCGCCGAAGGCGTCAGGGGATTGGTGTTCATCGGTACCGCTACAGGGAAATGAGAAATGTTCCTGGACCCCGGAATCGGCCCAGCACGCTATCGTAACGGCCTGGACGCGCCAGACCAAGAAGCAAATTCGGGCAAGGGTTAAAATCCCGGGTTTCCTACCTTTCTGCCCCCGGGATCTACACCCGTCACGGCGACCATCATGCAAGAAACCACTCTCAAGCGCGCCGACGCCGCGCACGACGGCGCCAGCGCCGCCCTCCCCGCCGCCCAGGCCGGCTCCCCCCGCAAGCTGTACATCCGCACCTTCGGCTGCCAGATGAACGAGTACGACTCGGACAAGATGGCCGACGTACTGCGCGGCGACCAGGGCCTGGAACTCACCGACAACCCGGAAGACGCCGACGTCATCCTGTTCAACACCTGTTCGGTGCGCGAGAAGGCGCAGGAAAAGGTCTTCTCGGACCTGGGCCGGGTGCAGCACCTGAAGAAAACCAATCCCAACCTGGTGATCGGCGTGGGCGGCTGCGTGGCCAGCCAGGAAGGCGAGGCCATCGTCAAGCGCGCGCCCTACGTCGACGTGGTGTTCGGCCCGCAGACGCTGCACCGCCTGCCGGACCTGATCAAGCGCCGCCGCGACGAAGGCCGTTCGCAGGTGGACATCAGCTTCCCCGAGATCGAAAAGTTCGACAACATGCCGCCGCCGCGCGTGGAAGGCGCCACGGCGTTCGTCTCCATCATGGAAGGCTGTAGCAAGTACTGCAGCTTCTGCGTCGTGCCCTATACGCGCGGCGAGGAAGTCTCGCGCCCCTTCGAGGACGTGCTGGTGGAAGTCGCCGACCTGGCCGACCAGGGCGTGAAGGAAGTGACGCTGCTGGGCCAGAACGTCAACGCCTACCGCGGCCGCATGACGGACAGCGACGAGATCGCCGACTTCGCCATGCTGCTGGAGTACGTGCACGAAATCCCCGGCATCGAGCGCATCCGCTACACCACCTCGCACCCCAAGGAAATGACCCAGCGCATGGTGGACGCCTACGCCCGCCTGCCCAAGCTGGTGTCCTTCCTGCACCTGCCGGTGCAGGCCGGCAGCGACCGCGTGCTGGCCGGCATGAAGCGCGGCTACACCACCCTGGAATTCAAATCGGTGGTGCGCCGCCTGCGCGCCGCGCGCCCCGACCTGACCCTGTCCTCGGACTTCATCGTCGGCTTTCCCGGCGAAACCGAGGAAGACTTCGAAAAGACCATGAAGCTGATCGAGGACGTCGGCTTCGACACCTCGTTCTCGTTCGTGTATTCGCGCCGCCCGGGCACGCCCGCCGCCGACCTGCATGACGACACGCCGCAGGACGTGAAGCTGCGCCGCCTGCAACGCCTGCAAGCGCTGATCAACGAGCAGGCGGCCACGATCGCCCGCAACATGATCGGCACGCGCCAGCGCCTGCTGGTGGAAGGCCCCTCGCGCCGCGACCCGAACGAACTGATGGGCCGCACCGAGAACAACCGCATCGTGAACTTCGCCGCGCCCGCGCGGCTCATCGGACAAATGGTCGACGTCATCATCACCGAAGCGCACACCAACTCGCTGCGCGCCCGGGTCGCCGACGTGGACCGTACCCCCCAAGAGGCCGAATGACCACTCCCCGCTCCCGCGCCCGCCGCAGCATGCCCATCGTCGTCACCCTGGACGGCGACAACACCCATCTGGCCAACCTCTGCGGCCCGCTGGACGAGAACCTGCGGCAGCTGGCCGACGGCATGAACGTCAAGCTCTCGCGCCGCGGCAGCCGCGTCACCATCGAAGGCGAGCTGGCGGAGCTGGCCAGCCGGGTGCTACGCCGCTTCCATGAGCAGGCCGTGCACCGCGCCCTGTCGGTCGACGATATCCAGCTCGGGCTGGTCGAGATCGGCGTCGGCCGGCAGGAACAGGAATTGAAGGAAGAGCAGGCCCGCGAGGCGGACCCGCTGCCCGCCCTGGACGACGAAAGCGACAGCATCGCCCTGCGCACCAAGCGCAGCGACCTGCGTCCGCGCACGCCGCGCCAGCGCGACTACCTGAACAACATCCTCAAGCACGACATCACCTTCGGCGTCGGCCCCGCCGGCACCGGCAAGACCTGGCTGGCCGTGGCCTGCGCTATCGACGCGATGGAGCGCGACACCGTGCAGCGCCTGGTGCTGACGCGCCCGGCGGTCGAGGCCGGCGAACGCCTGGGCTTCCTGCCCGGCGACCTGGCGCAGAAGGTCGACCCGTACCTGCGCCCGCTGTACGACGCGCTCTACGACCTGATGGGCTTCGAGAAGGTGCAGCGCCTGTTCGAAAAGCAGACCATCGAGATCGCGCCGCTGGCCTATATGCGCGGCCGCACGCTCAACCACGCCTTCGTCATCCTGGACGAAGCGCAGAACACCACGCCGGAACAGATGAAGATGTTCCTGACGCGGATCGGCTTCGGCAGCAAGGCCGTCATCACCGGCGACCCGTCGCAGGTGGACCTGCCGCGCGGCCAGGACAGCGGCCTGGCGCATGCGGTGAAGGTGCTGCACGAAGTGCAGGGCATCGCCACCACCCGATTCACCAGCCGAGACGTCGTGCGCCACCCGCTGGTCGCGCGCATCGTCGACGCCTACGACCGCGCCTCCGAAGATGAAGCCTGAACTGTCCCTGTCCGTACAGTACGGCGTCGAGGAAGCCCGCCTGCCCCGCTGGCGCCTGCGCCGCTGGGCCGAGCGCGCGCTGGCGGCCGCAGCCGAGGACGGCCTGGTCGCGTTCTCGGCCGCGGAGCTGAGCCTGCGGCTGGTCGGCGCGGCCGAGGGCCGGCGCCTGAACCGCGACTTCCGCGGCCGCGACTACGCCACCAATGTGCTGACCTTCGAGTACGGGGTGGATCCGCTGGGGGTTGCGCGCGG
Source organism: Achromobacter sp. D7-1 (assembly GCF_059760445.1). Lineage (NCBI taxonomy): Bacteria > Pseudomonadati > Pseudomonadota > Betaproteobacteria > Burkholderiales > Alcaligenaceae > Achromobacter > Achromobacter sp. D7-1. The sequence continues at coordinate 20,282 of NZ_JCBAMT010000079.1, forward strand.
CGACATCGTCATGTGCGTGCCGGTGCTGGTGCGCGAGGCCCGCGAACAGCGCAAGGCGCTGCTGGACCACGCCGCCCACCTCACCATCCACGGCGTGCTGCACGCGCTGGGCTACGATCACATCAAGGCCCGCGACGCCAAGCGCATGGAAGCCCTGGAGACCGCCACGCTGGCCGCCATGCGCATCGCCGATCCTTACGTCGCGGCCTGACACGGGGACTGGGGTCAACCCTGAGAAATTACCGAAAAATGGCGGCCTGCAAGGCGCAGATGGCGGCGGATCCCTTCATTTAAGGGGCCGCCGTTACAAATTGCAGGCCAGTATCGGTTATGCTGGCCCCTCCATAACTTGTCCTCCCGGACGATGTCTGACCCTTACCCTGCTCCCGAAGCGACTTCTGCTCGCTCAGCCAAACCCGCCACCAAATCCCTTCTAGACCGCCTGCTTTCCCTCGTGCGCCGCCAGCCCGAGGACCGCGAAGGCATCAAGGCCGTGCTGGAAGCCGCGCACGAACGCCAGTTGCTAGACGCGGAATCCTACAAGATGATCAAGGGCGCGCTCGCCGTGTCCGAAGGCACTGTCGGCGACATCATGGTCCCGCGTTCGCGCATGGATCTGCTGGACGTCACGCAGCCCATCCCCTACCTGGTGGCCTCGGTCATCGAGACCGCCCACTCGCGCTTCCCCGTGTACGAGGGCGACCGCGACAACATCATCGGCATCCTGCTGGCCAAGGATCTGCTGCGCTGCATGCTGGAACCCGGCATCGAAGTGCGCACGCTGGTGCGGCCCGCCGTCTTCATCCCCGAATCCAAGCGCCTGAACGTGCTGCTGCACGAGTTCCGCGCCAGCCGCAACCACCAGGCCATCGTCATCGATGAGCATGGCGGCATTTCCGGCCTGGTCACGATGGAAGACGTGCTGGAACAGATCGTCGGCGACATCGAAGACGAATTCGACGAAACCGAGGAAGACTCCATCTTCCCCGAAGGCGAGAACCAGTGGCGCGTCCTGGCGGCCACCGACATCTCGCACTTCAACGAAGTGTTCGGCTGCCAACTGCCCGACGACGAGTACGACAGCGTCGGCGGCTGGATGGGCGGACAGCTGGGCCGCATCCCGCGCCGCGGCGACATCGCCGAGTTCGACGGCCTGCGCCTGGAAGTGGCCCGCGGCGACGCGCGTCGCGCCATCTGGCTGCGCGTCAAGCGCAACGCCGCGCCTCAAGCCTCACCCTCTTCCGACGAATGACCCAGTCCCCGCGCAGCCGTTACCTGCGCGGCGCCGCCGGCCTGGTGCTGGCAGGCGCCGTGCACGCCCTGACTTTCTCGCCCGGGCCCTTGCCAGATTGGGCGCTGGCGGTCACCCAGGTCCTGATGCTGGCCATCGCCGCGCGCGTCACCTTGTATGCGCCTTCCGCGAAACAGGCCTGGCTGCGCGGCTGGCTGTTCGGCTTCGCCAGCTATGCGCTGGGCTTGTACTGGATCTTCATCAGCCTGCACCGCTACGGCGATCTGGCCGCGCCTCTGGCCGTGGCCGCAGTGCTGGCGCTGTCGGCCTTCCTGGCCCTGTTCCCGGCCACCGCCAGCGCGCTGGCGCGCCGCTACGCGCCGCTGCTACCGGATTCTCCGCCTGCCCGCCTCCTGTCAGGCACGCTGGCCTGGGCCGCGATGTGGGCCGCGTTCGAATGGCTGCGCGCGGTGCTGCTGACGGGCTTTCCCTGGCTCAACATCGGCTATGCGCAGGTCGACAGTCCCATCGCGGGCTGGGCACCGTTGCTCGGCGTGCATGGCATGGCCTTCCTGGCCGCCTTCGTCGCCGCGGCCCTGGCTAGCCTGTGGCAGCCCTCGCGCCGGGCCGGCGCCGGCTCGCGCCACGCCCTGGCTGCCGGCATCGCGCTGGCCCTGGCGGCTGCCGGCTGGCCGCTGTCCCGCATCGACTGGTCCACGCCGTCCGGCGATCCGCTGAACGTGCGCCTGGTCCAGGGCAACATCGGACAATCCCAGAAATTCGACCCCGCCCTGCTCGACCAGAGCCTGACGCGCCACCTGGACCTGGCGGCGATGCCGCCGGCGCCGGGCGTGCCCGCGCCGCAACTGATCATCCTGCCGGAAACCGTGCTGCCGATCTTCCAGGACCAGCTCGATCCGCGCGCCTGGGCAGTCTGGCGCGACCTGGCGGCGCAGCGCAATACGACCATCGCCATGGGCGTGCCGCTGCACGACCGCGTCAACGGCCGCGACCGCTACACCAACAGCGTCATGGGCTTTGACGGCAATACGCCAGTCGAGCAGCTCGTGGCCGGCAACACCGCCATGCGCTACGACAAGCGCCACCTGGTGCCCTGGGGCGAGTACGTGCCGCCCGGCTTCCACTGGTTCGTGGACATGCTGAACATTCCGCTGGGCGACTTCGACCGCGGCGCGGTGCGCCAGACGCCCTTCGCGGTCGGCGGCCAGCACGTCGCGTTCAACATCTGCTACGAAGACCTGTTCGGACCGGACCTGCTGCCCGCGCTGCAGCCCGGCCCCAATGGCGAACCGGGCGCGACGATACTGGTGAACGTCAGCAACCTGGGCTGGTTCGGCGATTCCTGGGCCTTGCGCCAGCATCTGCAGATCGGCCGCCTGCGCACCATGGAAACGGCGCGTCCCATGCTGACCGCCACCAACACCGGCATTACCGCCGCCATCGACGCAAAGGGCCACGTGGCGGCCCAACTCGCGCCGCTGCAAGCCGGCGTCCTGCCGGTGGCCGTGCAAGGCATGACGGGGCTGACGCCCTATGCGCGCTTTGGCGACAAGACCGCGCTGGCCCTGATCGGCCTGGCGCTGATTGCCGCGTTCGGCAGCGGCCGCAAGACGCGCCGCGGCTGAAGCCGCCTCAGGCGAACAGATTGACCGGCAGCGCGCCGCTCTCCTCGGGCGGGCGCAGCGGTCCGGCTCCTGCCCCCGTGCGCTCGATCGCGTCCGCGATGGCGTCCATGTCCTCCGCGTCCAGCTCCAGCGACGCCGCGCCCAGCAATCCATCCACCTGAGCCGCGCTGCGGGCGCCGACGATGGCACCCGTCACGCCCGGCCAGGCCAAGGTCCAGCCCGCGGCCACGGCCGCGACCGTGGCGCCATGGCGTTCGGCGATGGGCTTGAACGCATCGGCTAGCGCCAGGTTGCGCTCGATGCCGGGCGAGGTGAATTCCGCGTTGCGCGCGCGCCAGTCATCCGCCGGCAAGGCGCGGGCGCGCGCCACGCTGAAGCCGCCGGTCAACAGGCCGGACTGCATCGGGCTGTAGACGATCACGCCCGTGCCGTTCCTCTCGCAGGAAGGAATCAGGTCCGCGCCAGCCGCCCGCTGGATGGCCGAGAACGGCGGTTGCAGCGTATCCACGTGGCCCAGGGCTTCGGCCTGCTGCAATTGCGCAAGATTGTGGTTCGACAGGCCCACCGCCCTGACCTTGCCCTCCTGTTTCAGGTCCAGCAATTCCTGCCAGTACACCTCCAGGGGCGTGCCGTCGCCCGCCGGCCAGTGCATCTGGTAGAGATCGATGCGCTCCACGCCCAGCCGGCGCAACGAATCCTCGATTTCGCGCCGGATGCTGGCCGGCGCGCCGGTACGCCGCGGCATCGCCTGCGGCTGCTCCGCTGACCAGGTCAGGCCGCATTTGGTAAAGACATAGGGCCGCGCGTCCGGCGTCATCTGCGCCAGCGCGCGGCGCACGATCTCCTCGGAATGTCCCAGCCCGTAAACCGCCGCGGTGTCGATCCAGTTGATGCCACGCTCGACCGCGCGGCGAATCGCAGCCACCGAATCGGCGTCGTCCTGCGGTCCCCAGCCCACCGCCCAGCCGTTGCCGCCGATGGCCCACGCGCCCAGCCCGATGCGGGTGATGTCCATGCCGCTCTGCCCCAGCGGCCGCGTGGGAAACGAAGTCTTGTTGCTCATGGCGATGTCCGTGTGCGCCGATTCGGCATGGAAAATTTTCCGGATCGGCGAAAAAATTTTCCGCTCACGATAGCATTCTCACAAGCCTTTGATTTACTTGGATTCTGCATCAATCGCCCTGCCCAAGCCTGCGCAAAGAAAGAGCAAAAACGAGCAAAAAATCCCTTCCAACCCCCATTTTTTCGCGACTTTTGGGCTTTTTGCCCCGAAGCGACTTGCACACCCTATTTAGTTCGTGCATAATCTCGTTTCTTCGCCAACGGCACTAAACAAAACCGGCAACGAACTACGAAAAAGCACTCGGTAAAACGTGTGTTCGCCTTCGTAAAACGTTGAACGGGCTGATTAGAAAGACGGGGGTATAGCTCAGCTGGGAGAGCGCTTGCATGGCATGCAAGAGGTCAGCGGTTCGATCCCGCTTACCTCCACCAGTCAACGGCGAAGGATGCAGTACCAGTTTGCAAGTCCAAGTCCCCTTCGTCTAGAGGCCTAGGACATCACCCTTTCACGGTGAGTACAGGGGTTCGAATCCCCTAGGGGACGCCAGTCTTTCTGGCAGCAGTATGTAGTGATGCAGTTGAAGTGACTATGTTTTGAGTACGCCGCTGCGGAGCGGTAGTTCAGTTGGTTAGAATACCGGCCTGTCACGCCGGGGGTCGCGGGTTCGAGCCCCGTCCGCTCCGCCAAAAGCTCTCGCTCAGAGTCTTTCAAGAGCTCCGTTTTCGGGGCTTTTTTGCTTTATATAGTGTGAGACCTTGTTGTCTGAAGTTTGGGGCATCGAGGATCCTGGGGGGTATAGCTCAGCTGGGAGAGCGCTTGCATGGCATGCAAGAGGTCAGCGGTTCGATCCCGCTTACCTCCACCAGTCAGCAGTACGGTAGTAAAGTAGTTCTGTTTTGTTCAGGTCCCCTTCGTCTAGAGGCCTAGGACATCACCCTTTCACGGTGAGTACAGGGGTTCGAATCCCCTAGGGGACGCCAGTCTTTCTGGCATGTAGTACCAAGCTGCCTTGACACCGCAGTGCATTGAAGAAGTCAGAGTAAACCGCTGCGGAGCGGTAGTTCAGTTGGTTAGAATACCGGCCTGTCACGCCGGGGGTCGCGGGTTCGAGCCCCGTCCGCTCCGCCAAGCGCATCGCGCGGTTCGCAAGTCTGTCTGCTTCAGCATCCCTTGAAAGCTCCGGTTTCCGGAGCTTTTTTGCATTTCGGCCCGCCGCATTTGCCGCCATCATCGGCCGGCAGCCATCTTCTCTACCCTCCCCCCTACCCTCAGTCTCGTCCATTTCGCCATCTGGACAGCCTTTCAGTGCGCCTTCATTCTCTTTGCGTCGTGCCCTGCGAAAAGAAGAGGACTACGTGACCGCGAACGCCGCCGCTCCCCATCCGCACCGCCAGCATCTGCAACGCATCATCGCGGGCCTGAACGAAGGCGTCATCCTGCTCGAGGCGGACGGCGCCATCGCCTGGGCCAATGCCAGTGCGCTCGCGCTGCATGGCGCCGGGACGCTGGATGAACTGGGCGGCACGCCCGCCGGCTATCGCAAGCGCTACACCCTCAGCTACCGCAACCGTCACCGCGTGCCGGCGCGCCAGTATCCGCTGGATCTCCTGGCCGCGGCCGAGCCATTCGACGAACTGCTGCTGGACCTGGCACGCAAGGACGACGGGGAATTCCGGCGCAACGTGCGCGCCAGCGGCCTGCACCTGGACGGCGGCGACGGGGCCGATTACCGCGTCCTGATCCTGCACGACCAGACCGGGCAGATCAACGCCGAAGAACGCTTTGAACGCGCCTTCGGCGCCAATCCCGCGCCCGCCCTGATCTGCCGCCTGTCCGACCTGCGCTACGTGAAGGTGAACCAGGGCTTCCTGGAAATGACCGGCTACGCGCGCGACGCCATACTGGGCAAGTCGGCCTACGAACTGGACGTGCTGGACGGCGGCGACGACAAGGACAACGCGATCGCCAGGCTCAACGAAGGACAGACCATCGCGCAGCGCGAAGGCGTGCTGAAACTCGCGGACGGCAATGTGAAGTTCGTCATTGTCGCGGGACAGCCCATCGACATGCAGGGCGAGCCATGCATGCTGTTCACCTTCATCGACCTGGAAGGCCGCAAGCGCACCGAACTGGCCTTGCGCGAAAGCGAGGAGCGCTTCTCCAAGGCGTTCCGCCTGGCGCCCGTGCCCATGGCCGTCTGCGAGGGCGAGACGCTGCTCGCGCTGGACCTGAATGACGCCTTTGCCGCGGCCACCGGCGCCTCGTCTCAGGACGGCATCGGCCAAGCGCTGACCGGCCTGGGCCTGCAGTTCCCTGAAGAACTGGAGGCCAGCCTCAGGCGCGGCGAAAGCGCCCGCAACCGGGATGTCGCGTTGGCGGCCAAGGACGGCAGTCCGCTGGCTTGCCTGCTGTCGGCCGAACCCGTGACCATCGGCGGCCAGCCACGCGTGCTGCTGGCGATCCAGGACATTACGGAACGCAAGCGCTCCGAGACGGAACTGCTGACGGCGATCGAAGCCGTCATGCAGGACACCTCGTGGTTCAGCCGCAGCGTCATCGAAAAGCTGGCGCAACTGCGCGAACCCGCGCCCGCCACGCGCGACGTCGCCGAACTGGCGCAACTCACTTCGCGCGAGCGCGAGGTGCTGGGCCTGATGTGCCAGGGCCACGACGACGACGGCATCGCCCGGCAACTGAAGCTGTCGCGCAATACCGTGCGCAACCACGTGGCCACCATCTACAGCAAGATCGGCGTGCACCGCCGCAGCGCGGCCATCGTGTGGGCGCGGGACCGCGGCATCACCGGACACGAGCGCACTCGGGCGCGCGACAAGCGCGAACAGGCCTGACGCCTCTAAAATTTACAATCTGATGCAAAATAATGGACATCCACGTGTCCCCGAAGATGTGAGCCACTTAGAAGCCGGCACCTGCCAAAATCGTCCATTTCCAGCAAAGGCAAGCCCAAAATACTGCCAATTTCCGCCAGACCGCCTGGATTGCGCAAACCCTGCGCAGCTTCTTACGATCCGCCGATCCCGCCCTTGCCTGCCAAGTGCCGCGATCCCGCAAGACCGAAAGGAGCCATCCATGCAGACCGCCTACATTCCCGTCCCGACCATCGCCAAGCCGGCCCCGGCTCCCGCCTGGAGCGCCGCCGACATCATGGCGCTCTACGAGCTGCCGTTCATGGATCTGGTGTTCCGGGCCCAGCAGACGCACCGCGCCCATTTCGATCCGAACGCCATCCAGCTGTCCAGCCTGCTGTCGATCAAGACCGGCGGCTGTCCCGAGGACTGCGCCTATTGCCCGCAGTCCTCGCACTACGACACCGGCCTGGACGCCGACAAGCTGATGCCGTTGGCGGACGTGGTAGCCGCGGCCCGCAAGGCCCAGGAAGGCGGCGCGCAGCGCTTCTGCATGGGCGCCGCCTGGCGCAGCCCCAAGCCGCACCACCTTGAGGCGGTGGCGGAGATGGTCAGCGCCGTGAAGGCCCTGGGCCTGGAAACCTGCGTCACCCTGGGCATGCTGCGCGAAGGCCAGGCCGAACAGCTCAAGCACGCCGGCCTGGACTACTACAACCACAACCTGGACACCTCGCCCGAGTTCTACGGCAAGATCATTTCCACCCGCACCTACCAGGACCGGCTGGACACGCTGGACCGGGTGCGCGATGCCGGCATCAGCGTATGCTGCGGCGGCATCGTGGGCCTGGGCGAATCGCGCCGCGAACGCGCCGGCCTGATCGCCCAGCTGGCCAGCATGGAGCCCTATCCCGAGTCCGTGCCGATCAACAACCTGGTGCAGGTGGAAGGCACGCCGCTGGCCGGCGTGGAAGCCCTGGACCCGTTCGAGTTCGTGCGCACCATCGCCGTGGCCCGCATCGCCATGCCGCGCGCGGCGGTGCGCCTGTCCGCCGGCCGCGAAGCCATGGACGACGCGTTGCAGGCGCTGTGCTTCATGGCAGGCGCCAACTCCATGTTCTACGGCGACGCCCTGCTGACCACCGCCAATCCGCAGATGGAAGCCGACCAGCGCCTGCTGCAGCGCCTGGGCATGCGCATCGACGCCGCCCAGCACCAGCACCACGACGCCACGGCATGCCGCTGACGCCGGGCCTGCTTTACCTGCTGGCCAGCGTCGCCTGCAGCGTGACGGTGGCCGTGCTGCTGAAGCTGGCGCGGCGCTACCAGGTGGACGTGCGCCAGGCCATCGCCATGAACTATGCGGTCGCCGCCCTGCTATGCTGGGCGGTGCTGCGCCCGGATCCGGCCGCACTGCTGGCGCCGCAGACCCCATGGCTGGTGCTGGCCGCGCTGGGCGTGCTGCTGCCCAGCGTGTTCCTGGCGATGGCGGCGGCCGTGCGCCATGCCGGCATCGTGCGCAGCGACGCGGCGCAGCGCCTGTCCTTGTTCATCCCCTTGCTGGCGGCCTTCCTGCTGTTCGGCGAATCGGTCAGCGGCCGCAAGCTGGCCGCGATCTTGCTGGCGGCCAGCGCCTTGTACTGCCTGCTGCGTCGCCCCGCCCGCGCACAAGTGCCGGGCGAGGACCCGGCGGCGAGCAGCCGCGCCATGTGGCTGTGGCCGCTGGTCGTGTGGGTGGGCTATGGCGTGATCGACATTCTGTTCAAGCAGATGGCGCGCGCAGGCACTGCCTTCGCGGGCGGCTTGCTGCTCGCGTTCATCATCGCCGGCCTGCTGATGCTCGCCTATCTGTTGGGAAGCCGGGTGCGCTGGCAGTTGCGCCACCTGGCGGCTGGCGCAGCGCTGGGCCTGGCGAACTTCGGCAACATCCTGACCTACATCCGCGCGCACCAGTCGCTGCCCGAGCATCCCGCGCTGGTATTCGCATCGATGAACATGGGGGTGATCACCCTGGGCACGCTGGTCGGCGCGCTGGCCTTCCGCGAACCCCTGACCCGGCTGAACCTGCTGGGCATCGCACTGGCGCTGGCCGCCATCGTGCTGATGGCGCCCTGGTAAGGACGCCAGCCTCCCGGCCTCAGGTGCCGGTGCGCCTCTGGCGACCGTTCTCGGCCGCGTCGTCCGTTTGGTCCGCGTCGTCCGCCTGGTCCGCGCTGGCCTCGCCAGGCAGGCCCTGCGCGGGCGGCTCGGCCGCCGCCACCGGCGCCACGTCGGGCTGCACCATTTCCATGGCGATGTCGGTCGCCGGATCCACCCGCGGATCCAGCACCGCCGCGGCCGGCGAACTCTGCAGCGTGTCCGGCATGGGCACGAAATGCGTGGGAGCCTCTTCCACCTGGTGCGCACCCGTGACGCGGGTGGGACGCACGTGCCAGACCAGGATCAGGGCGCAGGCGGAAATGAACACGTAGTACATGCTGGGCCCGGCCAGGGACATCAGCACCCCGGCGATCATCGGGCCGATGCAGGCGCCCACCCCGTAAGTCATGAGCAGCACGGCCGACAAGCTGACACGGCGCTCGGACTCCACGTGGTCGTTGGCAAAGGCCGCGCCCAGCGGATACAGGGTGAACTGCAGCACGCCAAAAACACAGGACATGGCCACCAGCGCCCAGTACGGCAGGACGATCCAGCCCCACATGACCACCGGCAGCAGCACCAGCAACAACGCGTTGAAACGGATCAGGCCGGCGCGGTTGATGCGGTCGGACAGCCAGCCCATGGGCCATTGCGACAACAGGCCCGCGGTCACCGCGGCGGCCACGAAAATGGCCGCCTGCGAGGTGGACAGGCCGTGCTTGGCGCCGTAGACGGCCGCCAGCCCATAGAAGGCCCCGGACAGGTTGCCCGCCACGAACAGCACAGTCATCGACAGCGGCACGCGCCGCATGAAGAAACGGATGTCCAGCGGCGCCGGCAGCGGCGTAGGCGGGTGCGAACGCGCGGTAACGGCGATCGGCACCAGGCACAGCACCAGGCACATGGCCACCAGGGTCAAGGGCCGCAGATCCAGCGTGGCATAGGCGGTCAGGGCCAGCTGCCCCAGCACGGTGCCCAGGCCCGACACGACCATGTAGACGGAAAAGACGCGTCCGCGCTGGTGGTTTTCGGTCTGCTCATTGAGCCAGCTTTCGATGACCATGAACTCGGTCACCATCACGATGCCCGAAATGACGCGGAACACCAGCCACAACGGCATGGAGTCGACCAGCGTCTGCGCCAGGATCATGCTGGTGGCGACGGCCGCACAGGCGACGAACGCCCGGATATGGCCCACGCGGATGATGAGTTTGTGCCCCAGACGGGCGCCGCACACCAGGCCCAGGTAGTAGCCGGCGATCAGGGCGCCGATCCACACCTCGCTGACAGACTGCGCTGTCAGCCTGAGCCCCATGTAGGTATTGAACAGACCCGTGCCGATGAGCATCAGCAAGGTCGCGAAGTAAAGCGACGAAAAGGAGGAGATGGTGGCGAGCATGGCGTCGGCAACCGCTGCTGGCGGCAGCGCAACAGGCCGCGAAAGCGGCCCGCTGCACTAAGCGGTAAAACAGGAACTGCGAGGGATCAGACTTGCGACAGCATCGTGGCTGCGTCGCTGACTTCGAACTTGCCGGGGCCTTCGACGTTCAGCTGCTTGACCACGCCGTCGACGATCAGGGCCGAGTAGCGCTGCGAGCGCACGCCCATGCCGCGCTGGATCAGGTCCAGCTCCAGGCCCAGTTCCTTGGTCCACAGGGCGGAACCGTCGGCCAGCATGCGGACCTTGCCTTCCGTCTTCTGCTCGCGGCCCCAGGCGCCCATGACGAACGCGTCGTTGACCGACACGCACCAGATTTCATCGACGCCCTTGGCCTTCAGGGCAGCGGCCTGTTCCACATAGCCGGGCAGGTGCTTGGCCGAGCAGGTGGGCGTGAAGGCGCCCGGCAGGGCGAACAGCGCAATGGTCTTGCCGCGGGTCAGGTCGGCGACCTGGAACGCGTTGGGGCCCAGCGAGCAGCCGGCGCTTTCGGTTTCGATGAATTCGGTCAGGGTGCCGTCCGGCACGCGATCGCCGACTTTGATCGTCATGTAGATCTCCAGGAATGGGGGCAATGCACTGGGGCAGGAGCGCCCCACAGCCTCCATCATAGTTCTTGCGCGGTCGCCTTGCTGGCCGTCAGGCCCCCGGGAAAAAAAGATGCACAGTCTGAAACGACTCCATACCGTGCCTACACGGGTTCGAAACGGCTGATTGCCATAATGTTGTGGTTGCAATCACCGCCCGCGCACGCCGCGCAGCCGGCTGGCGGGCATCTAGCGGAGAGTCATCGATGCGCAAGATCTTGACCGGCCTGGCCCTGACGCTGGCCTCGGCTGCCACGGCCTGGGCCGCTCCGGATGCCGCCGAACAGGCCCAATACGATTCCTTCGTCGTCGCCGCCGGCGCCTCCAACGGCGCCGCCCGCGCCTGCGGCGCTTCCGAACCCGACCTGGCTCAGCACTTGACCACGTCCCGCAAGAACCTGCTGCAGTATGCGCAGGAATATGGCTTTTCGGCGGGCGGCTATGACGGGCTGTTCCAGCAGGGACAGGCCCAGGGGAAGACGATGATGGAGGAGATGAAGCGCTCGGGGGTGGACGGGTGCCGGGGGGTGCTGGGTAGCTTTCAGAACGAGAGGGTGATGGAGTATGAGGATATGAAGAGTGCGTTGGCTGAGGTCAGTGATGGGTTGCCGGGGGAGAAGGCTCAGTAGTTTTTGGGGGTTTTGCGGTCCGGTTCTTGAGACGCCTGTCGCGCCGGGGGCCTGGGGTGCGCGGGGCAACGATTGCGGTCCGGAGCCTTCGCTCCGGACTGCCCCGTCGTCATCGTCGTCCAGGCCTGCGGCCTTCCCTTCCGATTCCCTCGGGCTTATCGACGCCCCGCGCACCCCAGGCCCCCGGCGCGACAGGCTCCGTCATTTGCAACTTGGCGTCGGCTGGGATGATCTGTGTGCTTAGGGTTCTCGCCACCTGTGGGGTGTGGCGATGGATCTTGCGGGGCCCGCCCCCGGCCGGCCGCGCGGGCGGCCTCTGGGGGCTTACGCGGTTTCTGGCGATTGACGATGACGCTGCGCGCTGGTGGAGGATCGGTTCGAACACCTACAACAGGTGGCCATGACGACCGTGATGTCTCGCGCTCCCGCCCGTCATTGTTTGGAATGGGGGGAGTGCCAGTATTTGGCCTTCGACGCCAACAGACCACGCGCGAGCGAGACCTGACATTTCCTCCATCGCCACTTGAACCCCGACGCTGGATGGGTGGCGCGCGCGCGTGGTCTGCATGCGCAAGCGACTACCCGCCGCGCGCCACCCATCACCGCCCCTCCCCCCTGACGGCAACGCCAGAAGAAATCCAATCGGCGCATTCGCGCCAGCGATCACAATCACACTTAAAAAAATGACGTATGTATTAATCGGCCGCCCGCGCGGCCGATTAATACGGGCAGCCCAAGACTCGCCCCCGACCACAGCTCTAGCAGCGCTACAGGCCAAGATAGCGGCAGCCCGTCGTCGCGGGCGGCGTGGCGGCTCGCAACCTCGATGCGCCCGAGGG
>NZ_JCBAMT010000080.1:0-32078 GCF_059760445.1 Achromobacter sp. D7-1
ATAATAAGGATATTGGAATAAGACTGAGAGTTATTTTTTTTTTTAAAGCAGAGGACGGCATACATGTGGGTTGCCTCTGTCTCGTGGGCTCGGAGATGTTTATAGGAGACAGCCCCAGGGTGGGGTGCGCGTGGATGGTGCCCGCCACGTCTTCCAGCGTGGCGCCCATTTCCAGCGACTGGCCGAAGGCCGTCGACAGTTCCGACACGCCACGCCCCACCGCCTGCCAGCCCAGGATCAGGTGGTTGTCGCGGCGCGCGACCACGCGCACGAAGCCGTCGGTGGATTCCAGCGTCATCGAACGCCCATTGGCGGCGAACGGGAAGGACGCCGTCAGGCAATCCAGGCCAGCGCTTTCCGCCTCATTGGGCGACAGGCCCGCCACCACCACCTCGGGATCGGTGAAGCAGACCGCCGGAATCGACGCCGGCTGGAAATGCCGGCGCTTGCCCGCCACCAACTCGGCCACCATCTCGCCCTGCGCCATGGCGCGGTGCGCCAGCATGGGCTCGCCAGCGATATCGCCGATGGCCCAGACGTCGCGCATGGAGGTACGGCACTGGTCGTCGATGCGCAGCGCGTTGCCCTTGCGGTCCAGCTGCAGGCTTTCCAGCCCCCAGTCCTGCGTGCGCGGACGCCGTCCCACCGCGATCAGCACGCGGTCGGCCGGCAACAGGGTTTCGACGCCGGCCGCGTCCTGCACGCGCACCGCATTGCCGGCGCCGTTCAGGCCCAGCACCTTGCGGCCCAGATGCAGATCCACGCCCATCTTCGTCAGCGCGGCGGCCACGGGCTTGGTGAGTTCGGCGTCGTAGGTCGGCAGGATGCGGTCTTGCGCTTCCACCACCGCCACCTCGGCGCCGAGCTTGCGGTACACGGTGCCGAGTTCCAGGCCGATGTAGCCGCCGCCCACCACCACCAATTGCTTGGGGATGCTGGAGGGCGACAGCGCCTCGGTGGACGACACCACCATGCCGCCGAAAGGCATGGAAGGCAGCGGCGTGGGCTCGGAGCCCGCCGCCAGCAACAGGTGTTCGCACTGGATGCGGATGGCGCCGGACTCGCCGCTGTCCACTTCCACCGTCTTGCCGTCCAGCAGCCGGGCCCAACCGCGCACCACTTCCACGCCGTTCTTCTTCAGCAGCGCGGCCACGCCGCCGGTCAGCTTGCCGACGATGCCGTCTTTCCAGGCCACGGTCTGGGCCAGGTCGATGGCGGGCGCCGACACCGAAATGCCCAGCGCCGACTTGCCCGCGTAATGGCGCGCCTTGTCGAATTCCTCGGCCGCGTGGATCAGCGCCTTGGAGGGGATGCAGCCGATGTTCAGGCAGGTGCCGCCCAACTGTGCGCCTTCGACCAGGATGGTCGGCACGCCCAGCTGGCCGGCGCGGATGGCGGCGACGTAGCCGCCGGGGCCGCCGCCGATCACCAGCAAAGTCGTAGTCTTAGTGATCTGGCTCATGCTTACTCCACGAAAAGCAGCGCGGGTTGTTCCAGCAGCGCGCGCACCGCCTGGATGAAGCGCGCCGCGTCCATGCCGTCCACCACGCGGTGGTCGAAGGACGACGACAGGTTCATCAGCTTGCGCGCCACCACGGCGCCATTGCGGATGGCGGGCCGCTCGACGATGCGGTTCACGCCCACGATGCCGACCTCCGGATGGTTGATCACCGGCGTGGTGACGATGCCGCCCAGCGGGCCCAGACTGGTGATGGTGATGGTGGACCCCGACAGTTCGTCGCGGCTGGCGCTACCCGTGCGCACCGCCTCGGCCAGGCGGACGATCTCGGCCGCCATGGACCAAAGATCGCGCGCCTCGGCGTGGCGCATGACCGGCACCATCAGCCCGCCGTCGCTTTGCGTGGCGATGCCGATGTGGACCGCGCCGTAGCGCGTGACCACGCCGCCTTCGTCGTCGTAGCGCGCGTTGATCTGCGGGAAATCGCGCAACGCCACCACCATGGCGCGCGCCAGCAGCGGCAACAGCGTGAGCTTGCCGCGCGAGGCGCCCCATTTCTGGTTGAGGCTGGCGCGCAGCTCTTCCAGTTCGGTCACGTCGATTTCCTCGACGTAGCTGAAGTGCGGGATGCGGCGCTTGGACTCGGCCATCTTCTGCGCGATCTTGCGGCGCAGGCCGATGACCGGCACGTTTTCCTCGTCGTTGCGCTCGGCGTAGGCCACGCCGCCGCGGGCTTGAGCGCCCCCGCCCTGCCCTTGCAGGTAGGCGTCCAGGTCTTCGTGCAGGATGCGGCCGGCCGGGCCGCTGCCCTGCACGTAGCGCAATTCGATGCCCAGGTCCCAGGCGCGCTTGCGCACGGCCGGCGAGGCCAGCGGCTTGTCGCCGGGCTGGCGCGCGACGGCGGCGGGCGCCTGGCGCGCGGGCTTGGACGGCGCGGCGGGCGGCGCGGATACCTTGGCGGGCGCGGCGGCCTCGGCGGCAGTCTTGGGCGCCAGCGCGGGCTGCGCTGCAGGCGCCGAGGCAGCGGGTTGCGCCGCCACGGCAGCCGCAGGCGCCTTGGCCGGCGGCGCATCCGCGCCCGGCTTGAGGTTGCCCTCGCCTTCCACTTCCAGGCGGATCAGCTCGCCGCCCACGGCCATGACCTGCCCCACATCCCCGCCCAGCGCGACCACGCGGCCGACCACCGGCGCGGGAATCTCGACCGTGGCCTTGTCCGTCATGACGTCGGCCAGCGGCTGGTCCTCGGCCACCATGTCGCCTATCTTCACGTGCCAGGCGACCAGTTCCACTTCCGCGATGCCTTCGCCGATGTCGGGCATCTTGATGACATGAATACCCATTTCTCAACCCTCCATCGCGCGCTTGAACGCTTCGCCAACCCGGCGCGGGCCGGGGAAGTACGCCCATTCCTGCGCGTGGGGATACGGCGTATCCCAGCCGGTCACGCGCTCCACGGGCGCCTCCAGATGATGGAAGCAGTGTTCCTGCACCAGCGCAATCAGCTCGGCGCCGAAGCCGCAGGTGCGCGTGGCTTCGTGCACCACCACGCAGCGGCCGGTCTTCTTGACCGAGTTGACGATGGCGTCCAGGTCCAGCGGCCACAGGCTGCGCAGGTCGATGACCTCGGCGTCGATGCCGGTTTCCTCGGCGGCCGTCAGCGACACGTGCACGGTGGTGCCGTAGGTCAGCACGGTCAGCGCGTTGCCGGGCCGCACGATGGCGGCCGTGTCCAGCGGCACGGTGTAGTAGCCGGTGGGCACCACACTGCCCGGACGTCCGGTCCAGGGCGTGACGGGCCGGTCGTGGTGGCCGTCGAACGGACCGTTGTAGAGCCGCTTGGGCTCCAGGAAGATGACCGGATCGTCGTTCTCGATGGCCGCGATCAGCAGGCCCTTGGCGTCATAGGGATTGGACGGCATCACCGTGCGCAGCCCGCAGACCTGCGTGAACATCGCCTCGGGGCTCTGGCTGTGCGTCTGTCCGCCATAGATGCCACCGCCGCAAGGCATGCGGATGGTCATGGGCGCGACGAACTCGTTGACCGAGCGGTAGCGCAGGCGCGCAGCCTCGGACACGATCTGGTCCGAAGCCGGATAGAAATAGTCGGCGAACTGGATTTCGCAGACCGGACGCAGGCCGTAGGCGCCCATGCCCACCGCCACGCCGACGATGCCGCCTTCGGAGATGGGCGTGTCGAACACGCGCGAGCTGCCGTACTTGGTCTGCAGGCCTTCGGTGCAGCGGAACACGCCGCCGAAATAGCCCACGTCCTGGCCGAACACCACGACATTGTTGTCGCGCTCCAGCATCACATCCATGGCCGAGCGCAAAGCCTGGATCATGGTCATCGGCGCGGAGGCCGGACCAGCGTTGTTATCGATAGCCATGATCAGACTCCGAGCTGCTGACGCTGCCGGCGCAGATGCTCCGGCATGTCCTTGTAGACGTCTTCAAAGATGCTGGCGGCGCTGGGGACGTGGCCGTCCACCAGGGTGCCGTAGCTTTCCGCTTCCTTCTGCGCCGCCAGGATCTCGGCGTCGAGCTCGGCCTTGACGGCTTCGTGCTCTTCGTCGGACCAGATGCCCAGCAGGATCAGGTGCTTTTTGAAGCGAGCGATCGGATCGCCCAGCGGGAAGTGGCTCCAGTCGTCGCCGGGACGGTACTTGGAGGGATCGTCGGACGTGGAATGCGGCCCGGCGCGATAGGTGACCCATTCGATCAGGGTCGGCCCCAGGTTGCGGCGGGCGCGTTCGGCGGCCCAGCTCGAGGCGGAATAGACCGCCAGGAAATCATTGCCGTCCACCCGCAGCGACGCGATGCCGCAGCCCACGCCGCGGCCCGCGAAGGTCGCGCCTTCGCCGCCGGCAATCGCCTGAAAGGTGGAGATGGCCCACTGGTTGTTGACCACGTTCAGGATGACCGGCGCGCGGTAGACGTGCGCAAAGGTCAGCGCGGTATGGAAGTCGGCCTCGGCGGTGGCGCCGTCGCCGATCCAGCCGGAGGCGATGCGGGTGTCGCCCTTGATGGCCGAGGCCATGCCCCAGCCCACCGCCTGGATGAACTGCGTGGCCAGGTTGCCCGAAATGCTGAAGAAGCCGCGTTCACGATCGGAGTACATGACCGGCAACTGGCGGCCCTTGAGCGGATCGCGTTCGTTGGACATCAGCTGGCACATCATGGTGACCAGCGAGACGTCGCGCGCCAGCAGGATGCTTTGCTGGCGGTAGGTCGGAAAGCACATGTCGCCCTGTTCCAGCGCCATGGCGTGGGCGGTGCCGATGGCTTCTTCGCCCAGGCTCTGCATGTAGAAGGAGATCTTCTTCTTGCGCTGGGCGGTCAGCATGCGCGCATCGAAGAGGCGCGTCTTCAGCATGTTGCGCATGCCGGCGCGCAGCTGCTCGTGGCTCAGTTCCGGCGCCCAGGGCCCGACCGCGCTGCCGTCGTCGGCGATCACCCGGACCAGGCTGTAGGCCAGTCCGCCGGTATCGACCGCGGCAACATCAATGGGGGGTTTGGGCACATCGCCGGGCGGCGACAGGTGCAGATAGGAAAAGTCGGTCTTGCAACCCGGGCGGCCGGTAGGCTCCGGGACGTGCAACTTCAACGGCCCATATTGGCTCATGTATTGTCTCCACGCTTGATCGTGTCATGCGCATTCTTCTTACCAAGACACTGCCCAAGGGGGTGACCTCGGACATTGCCATCGTCGGCCCGTGCAAAGGGATGAACATGCAAGGCCGGGAGCCAGAGTAGCACAGGGCGCGGCCCCGAGACAGGGGCCGCGGCGGGCCTCGCTATCGGCGGTGGCCGAGGGTCGCGTGGCGCGTGCGGGGATCGCGGCAGCGGCAGCAGGCGGCGTCATATACTGCCTGTCCCTGATACGCTGGAAACCGACGTGCCCCGATCGACCGCCTCGAAATGGTTCAGCTGGACCGGCATCGTGTTCGCCGCGCTTTACCTCGCCATCGTCATCCTCTGCATCGCCGCCGCGCTCTCGGCCGACGGTGACGACAAAGGACGATTCGTATTGCTGCAATTGCCGCTGGCGCTGCAACTGGCGCTGCTGCATGAATTGAACCTGGACCGCCTGCTGGGCGACCTGTCCTGGGTCGGCGGCTACCTGCTGATCGGGCTGCCGACGCTGGCCCTCTTCTACTTCGCAGGCTGGGGCCTGGAGCAGCTCGTGCGCGCGGCGTTCCGGCCGATCGCGGGCCGGCGCTAGACAAGCGCCTCATGAAAAAAACCGGCCTATGGCCGGTTTTTCGTATGGAGCAGCGAGGCCCGCGGCCTCAAACGGGACCGGTCCACTCCGTGACGAACTCGCGGTAGTCCGGGCGGTTGGCGGGCGGCACGGCGCAAGCCGGCGTGCCTATCGCCAAAAAGCCCAGGAAACGGTAGCCCAGCGCGTCCAGGCCCAGCGCGTTCTGCACGTCTTCCACGTAGGTGCCGATGCCGGTGCTCCAGAACGCGCCGTAGCCCAGCATGTGCACGGCGTTCAGCAGGTTCATGGTGGCGGCGCCGGTGGCCAGCAGCTGTTCCTGTTCCGGGATCTTGGTGTTGTCGTGCGCGATCTTCTGCGCCACCGCCACGAACAGGGGCACGCCGGCCATCCACTCGCGCACGGACTTTTCCTTTTCCGGCGTCATGCGCGGATCGCCGCTGCGCTTGACGGCGTCCAGCGCCAGATCGGCCAGCTTGCCGATGGCCTCGCCCTGGATCACCACGAAGCGCCAGGGACGCAGGGCGCCATGGTCGGGCGCCGACATGGCCGCCTGCAGGATCTGTTCAAGTTCCTCGGGCTTGGGCGCCGGGGCGCGGAGGAACTTGAAGGAACGGCGCGTATTCAGGGCGTGCAGCGGGGTGGCGGTCTGGGTTGTGGTCATCGGATCTGGCGTCAATGAGAAAGAAACACAATTCATATTACGCCACTCCGCCGCGGCAGGCCGTCATCCCCCCGGACCGCCAGAGGTCATTCGATCTGGATGCCGACCTCTTTGATGACGCCCGCCCAGCGCGCCAACTCTCCATTGACGAACTGGCCCAGCTCGGCCGGGCTGCTGGCGCCGGGCGTCGCGCCCTCGCCCTTGAAGCGGGTCTGCAAGGCCGGCACGGCCAACGAACGCACCACCGCCTGGTTCAGCACTGCCACCACGGCGTCCGGCGTGCCCTTGGGCGCCATCAACGCATTCCAGGTGTTGATCTCGTAGCCCTTGAACATGGGGTCCTCGGCCACCGTGGGCACGTCGGGCAGTTCCGCCGAACGGTCGCGCGTGGTGACGGCCAGGGCGCGCAGCGCGCCGGCGCGGACCTGCGGCAAGGCCGCAGGCAAGGTGGCGAAGCTGAACTGGGTTTCGCCGCTCATGACCGAGGAATTGGCCAACGATCCGCCGCGGTACGGCACGTGCTGGATCTGCACCTTGGCCTCCGAGGCGAACATGGCCCCGGCCACGTGCACCGGCGAGCCGTTGCCGCTGGAAGAATAGTTCAGGTCGCCCGGCTTCTCGCGCGCCAGCTTGACCAGGTCCGCCACCGACGCGACCTGGAGCTTGGGATTGGTGACCAACACCAACGGGATGGACGCGATCATGCTGACCGGCGTGAAGCCGCCCACCGGGTCGTAGCCCA
The DNA here is from genome assembly GCF_059760445.1 of Achromobacter sp. D7-1. Lineage (NCBI taxonomy): Bacteria > Pseudomonadati > Pseudomonadota > Betaproteobacteria > Burkholderiales > Alcaligenaceae > Achromobacter > Achromobacter sp. D7-1. Next base: position 7,085 of record NZ_JCBAMT010000080.1, read on the forward strand.
GCGACTTCTTGTACACGACGGGGTTGATGCCGTGGCTGGACACGGTGGCCATGAACAGGGTGTAGCCATCGGGCGCGGCCTGCTGCACGGAGGCCGCGGCGATGTTGCCGGCGGCGCCGGCCTTGTTCTCGATGATGACGGGCTGCTTGAGCTCCTTGCTCAACTGCTCGCCCAGCGCGCGCGCCAGGATGTCCGTGGTGCCGCCGGCGGCGTAACCCACCACGATGCGCACCGGCTGACTGGGATAGGCCCCCTGCGCATGCAGCGGCGCCGCGCACAGCCACACTGCCAGGCCCGCCAGGCCTGCCCTCAGATGAACCGCTTTCATGTCTGTCTCCTCGTCGCCGCGCTTGTTGCGCGGTCTATGGCCTGGCCGTCCCCGATGGGATCGGTGGCCGGGTTGATCCGGTCCGCGCGCGGATTCCGGACGCAAGCCTCCCCCGGCCGCGCCGGCAACGGCGCGGACCTGCAAGCCGCGTAGGGAATCCGGCCCGCGGCCGGAAATCAGGTGCCGGTGAACACCGGCGCTCTCTTTTCCGCGAACGCCTTGCGGCCTTCGCGGTAGTCATTGCTTTCGAAACACGCCAGCACCAGCCGGCGCATGCCTTCCACATCGACCTCCGGCCCCAGTTGCTGGAGCTGGCGGATCATCTTCTTGCCGGCGCGCAGCGTCAGCGGCGCGTTGGCCTGGATCTGGACCAGCATGGTCTCCAGCACCTGCGGTAATTCTTCCACCGGCGCCACCTTGCGGATCAGGCCCAGTTCCTTGGCCTGATGGGCGTCGTAGCGCGCGGCGGTCAGGAATATCTCCAGCGCATTGGCCGGGCCGACCGCGGTCACCAAATTGCGGATCGCGGTCAGGCGGTAGCCCAGGCCCAGCTTGCCGGCGGGGATCGCGAAACTGCTGTTGTCGGAAGCGATGCGGATGTCGCAGCACAGGGCGATGTTCAGGCCGCCGCCGATGCAATAGCCCTGGATGTAGGCAATCGTGGGTTTGTCATAGTCATACAGCGCCAGTTGCGCGGTTTCGGCGACGCGCTCGTATTCGACCACCGCGTCTTCGCCGCTGCGCAACGTATCGAACTGCGAGATGTTCGCGCCGCTGACAAAGGCCTTGCCGCCCGCCCCCTGCAGCACCACCGCCCGGATCTCCGGGTCCTGGCGGAAGGCTTCCAGCACCACGGGCACGGCCTCCCACATGGCGAACGATACGGCGTTGTGCCGCTGCGGATCGTTGAAGGTCAGCCAACCTATCGCGCCGCGCTTCTCGGCCACGATGTTGTCGGTGATGTCGCCCTGCAGGATGCGTTGGATATTCACGGTTGCTTTCCTTGTATGACGGTCTGGTGCCGTTGGATGCCATTGGTCAGGTGGGCGCGCATGGCAAGGCGCGCGGCCTCGCTGTCGCCAGCCACGATGGCGTCGAAGATGCGGTGGTGTTCGCGTTCGATTTCCGGCACGCGCTCGGTGCCGGCGCTGGTGTAGCGCAGCGTGCGCACGGCGCCGCGGAACACGTGGCGCAGGTGCGCCAGCAGGCGCACGAAGTAAGGGTTGTTGGTGGCCTCGCCCACGGCCATGTGGAAGTCCAGCGCATGGTCGGCGCCGGCCTGCCAATCGTTGCCTGCCGCGTCGACCCGTTGCAGGGCCTGGCGCAGGGTTTCGATCTGTTCGGGGGTGCGATGCAAGGCCGCCTGCGCCGCCGCGCCAGACTCCAGTTCCACGCGCAGCTGGAAGATGTGCGCCAGCGGCTCGGGCTGGAGCAGATCTTCGGGCGCGATCTCGAAGTTGCGCGTGCCCACGTCCTGCGCCACGAAGGAACCCACGCCGCGCCGCGTATCGACATAGCCCGACAGCTTCAGCCGCGCGATCGCCTCGCGCACCACGTTGCGGCTGACGGCGAACATCTGCGCCAGCTCGAATTCCGTGGGCAGGCGCTGGCCTGGCTCGAATTCGCGCGCCACGATCTTCTGGCGGATCTGCGAGGCGATCTCGTCCGGCAGGTTCTCGGGACGTCCCAGGCTGGAAAAAACCTGGTCGGCGGCGGCGGTGGATGGTGCGTTCATGGGGGCTGTCTCCGTCTGGACCGCCGGATACGCTGGCGGCCTTGGCGGCGATTTTATGCTCGGTACCTGGACGGATCCCTTAAATGACGCCTTCGCGGGCCAGTTGCTGCAAATCGGCAGGCGCCAAACCCAGCATGCCGCCATAGACGTCGCCGTTGTGCTGGCCGCGTTCCGGCGCGGGCGCCATTTCTCCGGGCGCCGAACGGCTCAGGATCATGGGCTGCCCCACCACCGAAATCGGCCCCAGCGCGGGATGCCGGATTTCGCGGCTGAGTCCCAGGTGGCGCACCTGCGGATCCTCGAAGGTCTGGTCCATGCCCAGGATCGGACCGCAAGGCACGCCCTCCTTGTTCATCAGCGCTATCCATTCGGCGGTGGGCCGGGTGGCAGTGCGCGCGCCGATGGCCGCGTTCAGCGCCGGGCGGTTGCGCGCCCGCAGCGGCACGGTCAGGAAACGCTCGTCCTCGATCAGTTCCGGCAGTTCCAGCACGCGGCACAGTCGCGCGTAGATGTCGTTGCCCATGGCCGCGATATTCATATAGCCGTCGCTGGTGGGGAACACGCCGGTCGGGCTGCTGGTGGGATGGTCGTTGCCGCTCTGACCCGGCACCTCGCCGTTCATCAGCCAGCGCATCGCCTGGAAATCCATCATCCAGACCTGCGATTGCAGCAGCGAGGTCTGCACCCACTGCCCCTGCCCCGACACCTCGCGCTCCAGCAGTGCGATGAAGATGCCGATGGCGCAGAACAGGCCGGAGGTCAGGTCCGCCACCGGAATCCCGGCCCGCATGGGGCCGCGGCCAGGCTCGCCGGTCACCGACATCAGCCCGCCTATGCCCTGCGCGATCTGGTCCAGTCCCGGCCGCCCGGCGTAGGGACCATCCTGGCCGAAGCCGGAGACGCTGGCGTAGACGATGCGCGGATTCACCTGGCGCAGCGTCTCGTAGTCGATGCCCAGTTTGAACTTGACGTTGGGCCGGTAGTTTTCCACCACCACGTCGGCCTGGCGCACCAGGTCCAGGAACAGCGCTCGGCCCTGCGGATGCTTCAGGTTCAGCGTGACGCTGCGCTTGTTGCGGTGGGTGTTCTGGTAGTCGGCGAACTGGGCCGAGCCGCCCGGCTTGTCGTCCTGCTCGTCGCTCGGCTCCTCGATCTTGATGACGGTGGCGCCCCAGTCCGCGAACTGGCGCACGGCGGCGGGACCCGAGCGCACTCGCGTCAGGTCCAGGACGGTGAATCGGCCCAAGGGCTTGGAGTCCATGCTTGTCTGCCTCTCTGTTCGGCGCTGCTGGTCGAGGACCGCGGCTGCCTTGTCTTTATTTGTTGGATGTTGGACATCTTACATGTCGAATTTGAGTGCAACAAGACACCGCCGCAGTTTTTCGCAGCGGGTTTTCCCTAGCGTCTTGCTTGCACGGGCCGGTATCCGCCCTCAGTCGTATCCACCCAAGCGACGTTCAGCCCAGGTGCGTGTGGCGTTCCTGGCGCTCTTCGACCTGCATTTCACTCAGGCCATGCAGGATGCCGCAGTCTTCCGCATCGGGCCGGGCCGACAGGCAGCGCTGGCGCAGTTCGGTGAGCTGGGTCTTGAGCTGACTCAGTTCGGCGATGCGCTCATCCACGTGGGAGATGTGCTCGTCGAACAGTTCATTGATGGGGCCGCAACCGCTCTGGTGGTTGTCCGCCAGCGACAGGATGGCGCGGATCTCGTCCTGCGTCATATCCAGCGCACGACAGTTGCGGATCAGCCGCAACCGTTCCAGGTGCGGCTGGCCATAGCTGCGGTAGTTGTTCAGCCCCCTTTCCGGGGCCGGCAACAGCCCTTCTTTCTCGTAATACCTGACGGTCTCGACCGTGGTTCCGGCCGCCGTGGCCAATTCGCCGATACGCATCGCTGCCTCCCGGATCGCATCCGATTGATATAGGGGGTTGACCCTATAGTAACTCCAAGGTGTGGAATAGCGTCACCAGCTTATTTCAAGGCAGAGGACGATGTCTTTACCTCCGGTCAAAAAACACGAACATAGGCCCACCGGCCAAGGCGGCGGCTGCTGCGCGCACGATGAACACGATGCTCCCGCCCGGAACGCCCGGGCCGCTGCCGGACATGAACATGCCGGACACGACCACACGGGCCACGGTCACGCGGATCACAGCCACGCGGGCCATGATCACAGCCACGACCATGCCGGCCATGATCACGCCCACGATCACAAGCATGACCACAACCACAAGCACGATCACGGCGGCGACGCCTGCTGCGGCCATGGCGACGGCCAGCCCTTCAGCGTCTCGGGCGCCGGCGCAGCCGCGCTCAGCGCCGGCCCGGGCCAGTCGCTGGCGCGCCTGCGCATCGGCCAGATGGACTGCCCCACCGAGGAAACGCTGATCCGCAAGAAGCTGGACAACATGGCCGACGTGCATGCGCTGGACTTCAACCTGATGCAACGCGTGCTGACGGTGGTGCACGCCGAAGGCGCGCTGGACCGCGTCATGGCCGCCATCAAGTCGCTGGACATGACGCCGGAACCCCTGGCCGACAACGTGCCCGGCACGCCCGCCCCCGCCGCCAAACCGGTGAACTGGTGGATGATCGGCGGCGCGGGTGTCCTGGCCGCGCTGTCCGAACTGTCGCATTTCGCCGGCTGGCCGCTGGGCGTCACCGCGGCCCTGGCCGTGGCCGCCATCCTGGCCTGCGGCATCACCACCTACCGCAAGGGCTGGATCGCCGTGCGCAACGGCAACCTCAACATCAATGCCCTGATGAGCATCGCCGTCACCGGCGCCGTGCTGATCGGCCAATGGCCCGAAGCAGCCATGGTGATGTTCCTGTTCAATGTGGCCGAGCTGATCGAAGCCCGCTCCCTGGACCGGGCGCGCAACGCGATCCGCGGCCTGCTGGATCTGGCGCCGGAAACCGCCACCGTGCGCCAGGCCAATGGCGAATGGCTGGAAGTGCCTGCCGCCCGCCTGCAGGTGGGCGACATCGTGCGCGTGCGTCCAGGTGAACGCATCGCGGCCGATGGCATCATTGTCAGCGGCAGCTCAGCCGTGGACCAGTCGCCCATCACTGGCGAAAGCCTGCCCGTCGAAAAAACGCAGGATGATCCGGTCTACGCCGCCACCGTCAACGCGGCCGGCTCCTTCGAATACCGCGTCACCGCGGCGGCCGGCAACACCACGCTGGCGCGCATCATCCACGCCGTCGAGCAGGCGCAAGGCGCGCGCGCGCCGACCCAGCGCTTCATCGACCGCTTTTCGCGCATCTACACGCCCGCCGTGGTCGGCATCGCGCTGCTGGTGGCGGTGCTGCCGCCGCTGCTGTGGGACCAGCCCTGGTTCGACGCGATCTACCGCGCCCTGGCGCTGCTGATCATCGCCTGCCCTTGCGCGCTGGTGATTTCGACCCCGGTCAGCATCGTCAGCGGCCTGACCGCAGCCTCGCGCCGCGGCATCCTGGTCAAGGGCGGCGTGTACCTCGAAGAAGGCCGCAACCTGAAATGGCTGGCGCTGGACAAGACCGGCACGCTGACCCACGGCAAGCCGGTGCAGACTGACATCCAGGATTGGGACCTGTCCGACCAGAGCCGCCAGCCTGCAACGCTGGTCGCGGCCAGCCTGGCGGCACGCTCCGACCACCCGGTGTCCCTGGCCGTGGCCAACGCCGCGCGCGAAGCCGGCACGGTCCTGCTGGACGTGCAGGACTTCACCGCCCTGCCCGGCCGCGGCGTCAGCGCGACCTTGGACGGCGTGACCTTCCAGCTGGGCAACCGCCGCCTGATGCGCGAGCTGGGCGTCTCCAGCCCCAAGCTGGAAGCCCGTCTGGATGAACTGGAACGCCAAGGCAAGAGCGCCATCGCGTTGACCGACGGCAACCGCGTGCTGGCCGTGGCCGCCGTGGCCGACACGGTCAAGCCGACCAGCGCGGCAGCCATCGCGGACCTGCATACCCTGGGCGTGCGCACACTGATGCTGACCGGCGACAACACGCCCACCGCGCAAGCCATCGCGCAGCAGGTCGGCATCGACGAAGCCCGCGGCGACCAGTTGCCCGAAGACAAGCTGGCCGCCATTGAAAGCAAGCTGGCGTCGGGCGGCCGCGTCGGCATGGTGGGCGACGGCATCAACGACGCCCCCGCCCTGGCCCGCGCCGACATCGGCTTCGCCATGGGCGCGGCCGGCACTGGCACCGCCATCGAAACGGCCGACGTGGCCCTGATGGACGACGACCTGCGCAAGATCGGCACTTTCCTGCGGCTGTCGCACGCCACGCATCGCGTGCTGGTGCAGAACATCGTGCTGGCGCTGGGCATCAAGGCCGTGTTCCTGGCCCTGGCCATGACCGGCAACGCCACGCTGTGGATGGCGGTGTTCGCCGACGTAGGCGCCAGCCTGCTGGTGGTCGCGAACGGCCTGCGGCTGTTGCGGGCGGCGCCGGCCGCCCACTGACGCAGGGCAATCCAAGTCACCGGCGGCGCATGCAAAGCATGGCCGCCGGTAAAAGCAGGTTTCAGCCCGCCTGCTCTTCCTGCGGCCAGTCGCGCAACACCGGCGCATCCGGCGCGCCGGGACCGACATCGCGCAGATGGTCGTGCTGCAGCAGCGCCATGCGGTAGGCGTCGCGGTAGCCGCCGTTGGAAAAGAACTCCTCCTTCAACAGCCCTTCGATCTGGAAGCCGCAGCGCTCGTAGATGTGCACGGCCGCGGTGTTGTCCTTGTCCACCACCAGATAGACCTTGTGCAGGTTCAGCACGCGGAAGGCGTAGCCCACCGCGATGCGGGTCGCCGCCTTGGCGTAGCCCCGGCCCTGATAGCTGGGCGCGATGATGATCTGGAATTCGGCGCGGCGGTGGATGTAATCGATTTCCACCAGCTCGACCAGGCCGGCGGGTTGCCCGGTGTCGTGCTCGATGATGAAGCGCCGCTCGTTCTGGTCGTGCAAGTGGCGGTCATACAGGGCAACCAGTTCGTCGTAGGCCTCGTAGGGCTCTTCGAACCAATAACGCATGATGACGTCGTTATTGTTGATCTTGTGCACGAAGTGCAGGTCGCCACGCTCCAGGGGGCGTATTTTGATATCGGTTGTGACCGACATGGTGATACCTCCGAAAGTGCGCCCATTGTAAGCGGACGCGGCCCGACGCGCTGGCGCTCAGCCGCCCGAGAACGCCGGCAGGCGTTGTTCTATGCGGCGCATGACCTCGTTGGCGGCGGACGACAGCGGCCGCCCCAGGCGCAGCAGCGCCTGGCATTCCGGCGCGCTCAGGATCGGATGCGCGATGGGAATCGCGACCAGTTCGCCGCTGGCCAGTTCATGGTGCACGCCCAGGTTGGGCATCAAGGTCACGCCCGCCCCCGTCATCGCGTACTGCTTCAGCACGCGTAACGAGTTGGTGGTAAGGCTGGGCGTCAGATGGATGCGCTCGGTGAATTCCAGCAGGTCCACCGCCTGGCGCAGCCCATAGGGCGCGGACATCAGCGCGAACGGGTACGGCAGGATGTCGGCGATGGTCAGCGGCCCGCGCCTTGCGGCCAGCGCGTGGCCGCGGCCCGCCAGCAGGCAGACTGGATGCTTGCGGCTGGCGCGGCAGCGCAGCCGCGGATCCACGGGCGGGTTGTAGGCCAGCCCGATGTGGGCCGCATCCGAGGCCACCGCCTCGACCACTTCATTCACGGAACCCACATTGACGCTGATATTGATCTGCGGATACTCGATGCAGAACGGCCCGACCACGTGCTCCATAAGGCCGTCGATGAAGCCCTCGCTGATCATCAGCTGCACGTTGCCGCGCTGCATGCCGCGCAATTCCTGCAGGCGCGCGTTCAGGTGTTCCTGCTGCGCGCGGCAGCCGCGGTGGTACTCCAGCAGCATGTCGGCGGCCTCGGTAGGCGTCAGCCCGCGCGAGCGCCGCTCGAACAGCTGCACGCCCAGCTCCTTTTCCAGCAGCTGTATCTGCCGGCTGATGACGGAGGCCGCCGTATCCAGCTTGTCGGCCGCCCCCCGGATCGAGCCGCAGGCCATGACCTCGTTGAAGTACTTCAGGCGGACCTGGCTGATTTCCTGCATATCCCGCGTTCCTGGGGCGCTGGGGCGCGCCGGTTGAAGTTGATTCGAGTGTTGCCCATAGGGCAACGATAATTTATCACCCCGGTCATTGTTCGGAACGCCGCAGTCTTCCAATATGGCGGCCCGGAAACCACGAGGATTCCGGCCCAACCCCAGCCAGCGCGGGCGCCAGACCCGCGCGAGGAGACATGCAATGCCCCATCCGACCACGCCGGGCACGGACCCGCGCCTGGCCCCCCTGTACCGCAAGATCACGTGGCGCCTGCTGCCCTTCTTGCTGCTCTGTTACGTCTTTGCCTACCTGGACCGCATCAACATCGGCTTCGCCAAGCTGCAGATGCAGCAGGACATCGGCATCTCGGATGCGGTCTACGGCCTGGGCGCCGGCATCTTTTTCCTGGGCTATGTCCTGTTCGAAGTGCCCAGCAACCTGCTGCTGACCCGCATCGGCGCGCGCCGCACGATCAGCCGCATCATGGTGCTGTGGGGCCTGACCTCGGCCTCGATGCTGTTCGTGCAGGGCGAATGGAGCTTCTACATCCTGCGCTTCATGCTGGGCGTGTTCGAAGCCGGCTTCGCGCCCGGCATGATCTTCTACCTGACCTATTGGTACTCGCAGTCGCGCATGGCCGGCGTCATGGCGGTGGTGATGCTGGCCGGCCCCATCGGCGGCATCGTCGGCGGCCCGGTATCGGCCTGGATCATGACCGCGTTCTCGGGCGCGCACGGCCTGGACGGCTGGCAATGGATGTTCCTGCTGGAAGGCCTGCCCTGCGTGCTGCTGGGCGTGGTGGCCTACCGCTACCTGGACGACAAGCCGGCCGAGGCCAAGTGGCTCAGCGCCGAGGAAAAGGCGCTGCTGGCCGCTGACCTGGAAACCCGCGGCGCGCAGCAGAAGCACGCCTTCAAGCAGGTGCTGCGCGACCCGGCCATCTATGGCATGGCCCTGACGTACTTCTGCCTGATCTGCGGCATCTATGCCGTGAGCTTCTGGCTGCCCACGCTGCTCAAGCTGGCCGGCGTGCAGGACACCATGGAAATCGGCCTGTATTCCGCCATTCCCTACATCGCCGCGGCCGCCTTCATGCTGTGGTTCGCGCGCAGCTCGGACCGCATGCAGGAACGGCGCTGGCACACCCTGATTCCCGCTCTGCTGGCCGGCGTATCGCTGTGCGTGGCCACCGCCGCCCCCACGCAATTTGCGCTATCCCTGACGGCCATCACGCTGGCCACGGGCTTCATGTGGGCCTCTTACACGGTATTCTGGGCGATTCCTTCGCAGTACCTCAAGGGCGAAGCGGCGGCCGGCGGCATCGCGCTCATCAACAGCATCGGACTGCTCGGCGGCTTCCTCAGCCCGTCCATCATCGGCTGGTCCAAGCAGGCCACCGGCACGCTGGCTGGCGGCCTGTACGTGATCTCCGCCTTGCTGGTGGCAGGCGCCCTGCTGCTGCTGGTGAACCGTCCGCCCCGTTCCGCGCCCGCCCGCGCCTGAAGTCCGACCCACAGGAAACGATCATGCATATTCTGGTTGCTGGCTTCCAGCACGAAACCAACACCTTCGCGCCCTCGCTCGCCGCCTATGACAACTTCGTGCGCGGCGAAGGCTTCCCGGCCATGGTACGCGGCAAGGACATGCTGGCGCTGCGCGAGGTCAACATTCCCGCCGGCGGCTTCATCAATGCGGTACTGGCCCAGGGTCACACGGTGGAAACCGTGATCTGGGCGGGCGCCAGCCCCTCGGCCCACGTCACGCGCGACGCCTACGAACGCATCACCGGCGAAATCCTGGACGCCGCCCGCAGCGGCAGCTACGACGCCATCTACCTCGACCTGCACGGCGCCATGGTCGCCGAGCACCTGGACGATGGTGAAGGCGAACTGCTGGCGCGCCTGCGCCAGATCGTCGGCCCCGGCGTGCCGGTGATCGCCAGCCTGGACCTGCACGCCAACGTCACCGCGCAGATGCTGCAGGAAGCCGACGGCCTGGCCGCGTTCCGCACCTACCCGCACGTGGACATGGCCGACACCGGCGTGCACGCGGCGCGCCTGCTGCAGGCCCGCATCGCGGCTGGCGACAACTGGAGCCGCAGCCAGCGGCGCCTGCCCTTCCTGATTCCGATCAACGGCATGTGCACGATGCTGCAGCCGTCCAAGGGCGTGTACGAACTGCTGGAAAGCCTGGAGCAGACTCCGGGCGTGGCCTCCATCTCGTTCGCGCCCGGCTTTCCGGCGGCCGACTTCCCCGAGTGCGGCCCGGTGGTCTGGGCCTACGGCACCGACGTAGCGGCGGTCGAACGCGTGACCGAAACCCTGTATCAGCGCGTGCTGGAACTGGAACCGCAATGGTCGCCCGACTTCCTTGAACCGTCCGAAGCGGTGCGCCGTGCGCAGGCCCTGGCGGCGGGCGCATCGCGTCCCGTGGTCATCGCGGATACGCAGGACAACCCGGGCGCGGGCGGCGACGCCAACACCACCGGCATGCTGCGCGCGCTGGTGGAAGCCGATGCGCAAAACGCCGCGCTAGGGTTGTTCTGCGACCCCGAAGCCGTACGCCTGGCCACAGCGGCCGGAATCGGCAGCAAGGTCCGCCTCAGCTTGGGCGGCCAATCCGGCGTGGCCGGCGACTCGGCCTTCGAAGGCGAGTTCCTGGTCGAAACGCTGTCGCCCGGCAAGCTGCGCTTTGACGGGCCGATGATGAACGGCATGGACGTGGACCTGGAAGCCGTGGCCGGCCTGCGGATCGGCGGCGTGCGGGTGGTGGTCAGCGCCACCAAGTCGCAAATGCTGGACCGCAACCTGTTCCGCGTGGGCGGCGTGCAGCCCGAGGAGATGGCGATCCTGGTGGTGAAGAGTTCCGTGCACTTCCGCGCGGACTTCCAGCCCATCGCCCACGAAGTGCTGGTGGCCAAGGCGCCCGGCCCCATGCAGGCCGATCCGGCCGACCTGCCCTGGACCCGGCTGCAGCCGGGCATCCGCGTGCGTCCGCAAGGCAAGCCGTTCTCTTATTGAGCGCCGCCCCCGCCGCGCGCCGGCGGGGTTTGCTTTCACGCAGCGCAGTGGCAGACTGGCGGCATGAAGAAGCTCTTTACGCTCGCCTACCCCCGCCTCGGCGCGCCGGACTCCGGGTTCATCGAGGAGTTCCGGTGCCAGCATGACGGCCAACACCCGCTGGTGAAGGCGCACTTCACCATGGCGTTCGGCTGCGCCGGCATCGATGAACAGGCCTACCAGCTGCACCTCGAAGAGGTCGCCCGCCTGCACGGCCCGATAGACTTCGTCTGCCGCTACGCCATGCTGGGCGCGGACGCGGCGCATGCGTATGTGCACCTGGTCCCCGACGAAGGCCACAGCCAGCTGGCGCGCCTGCACGACGCCTTGTACCGCCAGGTGCTGGCGCCGACCTTGCGCCTGGATATCCCCTATGTCCCGCACATCACCCTGGGGGCGTCCACCAACCGCGCGCTGATGAAATCCCTGTGCGACGAACTGAACCGCAACGGACTCGACATCCGCGGCTCGATCGACAGGTTGACGATGGCGGTCCTGGAAAACGGCGTGATCACCGACCTGACGTCGGCGCGCCTTTCCGGCTGAAGGGCGGGACCGCACCCGCCCCTGCGCGACGGACTACTTCAGCTTGGCCTGCGGGCTGACGAAGTCCTCCAGCGTCAGGCCCTTTTCCTTCAGGATGGCTTCCAGCAACGGCTGCAGCTTGCCCAGGCTTTCCTGCACGGTTTCGCGCACGGTATCGACCACCACCTGGGTGCTGCGCTCGATCTCGATGTTGACGAAATCACCCACCTGCTTGTCCTCGAACACCGTCATGCGGCGGGTTTCCGGAATCAGCCAGACCTCGAACCAGCCTTCGGCGCGATTGACGTCCGATACGGTCAGGCTGGCGCCGTTGATGGCGATATAGCCCTTGGCGAAGACGTACTTGCGAAAGGCCTCCGGGATGCTGAAGCGCATCAGGCGGTTGGTGTCGGACGACTTCACCATCACGACTTCGGAGGTGAAATCCACGTGTCCGGACAAGGGGTGGCCGCCGATCTCGGCGCCATCCTTGGCAGCCCGCTCGACGTTGGCGCGACCGCCCTCGTGGTAGCTGCCCAACGTGGTGATGGCCAGGCTTTGCAGCATGACGTCGAAGGTGGCCTGGTTCTCGGACAGGATTTCCGTGACGGTCAGGCAGACGCCATCCGTCGACACGCTGGCGCCGATGGCCAGGTCCTCGCAAAAACCAGGGGGGAAATCCAGCGTGAAAGTGCGCAGGCCTTCGCGATCCGCGATCTTGGCGATCTTCGCGGTGCCTTGAACAATACCGGTGAACATACGGATCCTGAATGCGGGGCGGCGCGCCCCTGAAGCAAAACATCAACGTTAACCGATATTTTGCCAGGGGCCGCGCTGCCCGCAGCCGGGATCAGTGGCGGATGGCGATCGTCTTCAGGGTGGTGAAGCCGTACAGCGCTTCAAAGCCCTTCTCGCGGCCATAGCCCGATTGGCGCGAACCGCCGAAGGGCAGTTCCACACCGCCGCCGGCACCGTAGTTGTTGATGAACACCTGGCCAGCGCGCAGCTTGCGCGCCAGGCGCAACTGGCGGCCGCCGTCGCGGGTCCAGACGCCGGCCACCAAGCCATACAGCGTGCCATTGGCGATTGCCAGCGCCTCTTCCTCGGTGTCGAACACCATGGCGGCCAACACCGGGCCGAAGACTTCTTCCTGCGCCAGGCGGCTGTTGGGCGGCACGTCGCGGAACAGCACCGGAGGCTGGTAGAAGCCGGCCTCGGGCGTGCCTTCCTTGAGCTGGCCGCGGGCGGCGACCTTCATGCCTTCAGCCTCGGCTTCGGCCAGGAAGCCGCGCACGCGGTCCTGCTGGCGCGCGTTGATCAGCGGACCCACGTCCAGGTCGGCCGCGGCCGGACCGGTCACGGTGGCCGAAAACGCGTCCGACAGGCGCTTGAGCACGGTCTCGTACACGCCGCGCTGGATCAGCACGCGGCTGCCAGCCGAGCAGGTCTGGCCCGCGTTCTGGATGATGGCGGCCAGCAGCACCGGCATGGCGGCGTCCAGGTCGGCATCGTCGAACACGATCTGGGGCGACTTGCCGCCCAGTTCCAGTGTGACCGGCACGTGGTTTTCGGCGGCGGCATGCGCCACCATCTTGCCCGTCTGCGGCGAACCGGTGAACGAAATATGGTCGATGCCGGGATGGGCGGACAGCGCCGCGCCGGCCTCGTGGCCATAGCCCGTGCAAATATTCAGCGCGCCGGCAGGCAGGCCGACTTCAGCGGCGATTTCCGCCAGCTTCAGCAGCGACAGGCAGGCATCCTCCGCAGGCTTGACCACGCAGGCATTGCCGGCGGCCAAGGCCGCGCCCACGCTGCGGCCAAAGATCTGCAGCGGGTAGTTCCACGGCACGATATGGCCGGTGACGCCATGCGCTTCGCGCACCGTCAGCACGGTGAAGCCCGGGGTGTAGGGAATGGTCTCGCCGTGCAGCTTGTCGACCGCGCCGGCATAGAACTCGAAGTAGCGCGCCACGGCGGCGGCGTCGGCGCGCGCCTGCTTGATGGGCTTGCCGGTGTCGGCCGATTCCAGCTGCGCCAGCTCTTCCTGGCGCTCCAGCAGCGCGAAGGCGATGCGCATCAAAAGGCGGCTGCGCGCGGCGGGCGCCATCTGGCCCCACTCGCCTTCAAAAGCCTCGCGTGCCGCAGTCACGGCGCGGTCCACGTCCTCGGCGGTGGAACGCGCGATTGCCTCGAAAGGCGCGCCATCGGACGGGTTCAGGACGGGAATGGTTGCGCCGGTGGCAGCTTCCACCCATTGGTTGGCGATAAAGTTCTTCTGAGTCACGATGTGCGGAGTAAAGTAGCGGCCGGACGGCCGGTTGCGGGAAATTGGCGTCGCGCGCGAGTCGCGTTCTGGCTTCGAGCCAAGGTACGGGAGCGGCTCGTAACTTGTCAATTGAATTGACAGCTTTTGTCCCAAGGGTCAGGATATTTTCTGTTCACCTGGGGTAATCCCTAATAATTCAGTGGCTTAACGCCACCCCGAATTTGTCACGGCGACTGACAAGCCCGGGTATATAGATAGAGCAGGAGCGCCCATGAGCAATGTCCGTGATCCGCAGCTTGAATCGCTGCTGGAAGCCGTGAACCGCCCTCGCCCCGAACTGGACGTGCTGGCGGAAGTGGCCTCGGGCCTGGGCTATGTGCGCGCCGAACGCTTTGCCGAGCGCGTCTACGAAAGCCTGTTCTATGCCATCGCCACCGGCAAGATCGCGCCCGGCAGCAAGCTGCCCACGGAGCTGGAGCTGGCCGCCCTGTTCGAAGTCTCGCGGCCAGTCGTGCGCCAGGCGCTGGACCGGCTGCGCGAGGACCAACTGGTGGATTCCATCCGCGGCTCGGGCAGTTATGTGCGCGCCAAGCCCGACCTGATGGGCGGCATGCCCGCAGTGGACCCCGCAAGGCGCGTCGGCCACATCCTGGAAGGCCTGGAACTGCGCATGGTGATCGAACCCGAATGCGCCTACCTGGCCGCCCTGCGCCGCACCGACGAAGACCTGCGCGACATGGACCGCATGCTGACCGGCTACGAAGAAGCCGACGCCTCCGGCGCCATCGCCCACCACCACGACTACGGATTCCACCGCGCCATTGCCGCAGCCACCAGCAACCAGCGCTTCGTGCAGGTGCTGAAGTCGCTGGAATACGACGTCAGCCATGCCGTGAACGTCATGCGGCACCTGGTCCACAGCCAACCCTGGAAGCGCACCCGCGCCGCCATCGAGGAACACCGCCACATCTACCGGCTGATCCAGGAACAGGACGCCGAAGGCGCGCGCAACGTCATGCGCGCCCATATCGAAAAAGCCCGGAGCCGCATGCTCAACAGCGGCTCGGAACACTGAGCAGGAAGCCTTAGCTACATGTCATCGCAACAACGCCCGTCCCTGGACCTGAACCAGCAACTCGTCATCGTCACCGGCGCCAGCCGCGGCCTGGGCGCCGCCATTGCGCGCGCTTTCCTGCGCGAAGGCGCCAAGGTCGTCGTCAATTATCTGAACAGCGCCGAGCGCGCGCAGGCCCTGGCCGCCAGCGCGCCGGACCGCGCCCTCGCAGTGCAGGCCGACGTGCGCGACCCGGCCGCCGTCGCGGCCATGTTCGCACAAGCCAGCGCGCATTTCGGCCAGCCCGTGGCCACGGTCGTCAACAACGCCCTGCCCGCCTTCCAGTTCAATGGCGATGCCCGCCCGCAAGCCGGCGCGCTCGACTGGGCGCAGATGAACGCGCAGCTGGAAGGCAGCGTGCGCGCCGCGCTCAACACCACCCAGGCCGCCCTGCCCGGCATGCGCGCCGCAGGCGGCGGACGCATCATCAACGTGGGTACCAACCTGGTCCAGAACCCGGTGGTGCCGTACCACGACTACACTGCGGCCAAGGCCGCGCTGCTGGCCTTCACCCGCACTTTGTCGCATGAACTGGGCGCCGACGGCATCACCGTCAACATGGTTTCGGGAGGCTTGCTGCGCACCACCGACGCCTCGGCGGCCACGCCGGACGCGGTCTTCGACATGATTGCCGCCGGCACGCCGCTGCGCGAGGTCACCACGCCTGAGCAATTCGCCGACGCCGTGCTGTTCTTCGCCAGCCCCTGGTCGCGCGCAGTGACGGGGCAGAACCTGATCGTCGACGGTGGACTGGTGAAGGGCTGAGCCATGAAGCGCCTGGCCGGCGCTACATCTTTCTGCTTGGCGCGCGGCGCTATGCCTGCAGGCGCCTGGCGCTGATTTCGACGGCCGCGAACTTGATGCCCTTGAGCGCGGCGTCCTCGGTCACGAAGGCGGAATCACCCACGCCGATACGCGTCCATGCGCGGCCTGGCGCCGTGCGCACCCAGGCCTCGTAGCCCTGCTGAGCGGCAAGCGGCCTGAGTTCGTATTCGAGTTGGTGGCCGTTGAGCCTGATCACTCCGGTTCTCATGGTTTTCTCCCCGCGCCTCAGCGCCGGCCCGCGATGGCGCAGGCACGCATCACGCTGCGTCCCGGCCCCATCTTGGGCGTTCCCTGAGAGTCCTGCGCCCGCACCACTTCCGCAACGCGCCGCCCATCCGCCATCCATTGGCGCGCGACGCTGACGATGTCGGTGAACTCGGGTTGCGGTCCGTCCAGCAGCCAACCCACGATGGGAACGCTGGGAATGCCGGCCGCGCCAGGAGAAATCTGATCCAAATCAAGGGGCTTCATACTCCTCTCCGTTCAGGGAACTGTAGGGAGCGTAGACGCGCGGTCAAATCTCAGGGATTAGAAAACCGCAAAAAATAGAACATTTTGTATATCTACCGCTCGCAACCGGGACGGATCATCTCCGGCAGGCCGCAGCGAGCGCCATGGAAATAAACATTCACACATAAACTATCTGGATGACGCCGCGTGCCGCCGTCCCTGACGTTTCTCCCACCAGATCACCAAGCCAGTACTCGACAGCATGGCCACCGCCGCGGGAAGGAGGCGCAAGCGCCGTAGCGCGGCATCGCTTCAAGGGAGAGGCAGTGGGAAAAGGCCTGCGGGCTAGACCGGGCCGTCGCGCTCCGCGGAGCCTGGGATGTCAATATCGCTGACGGGAGGAACCAGGCCGGCCATCGACCACAGGCGGCCAGCCTTGTCGTAGGCTTGGCGATGGGCGGCATCGGCGGCAAGCCATTGGGCCAGGTCCGTTTTGGCTCTTGCGTCGAAGGTCTCGCGCTCGTGCAGGCGCAACACCCAGGACCAGGCGATATCCCAAACCGGATCCTGATTTGGAATCACGTCATCGCGCATCGGCTACCTCGTATAGCTGGAAGACCAGGTGGCGCTATCGTATAGCAAAAAATTTAAGCAATAGCTTTCGCGACCGCCCCCTTCGCGCTCAACGACGTCAGCCTGATGGCCGCGCCGTCACACCTCCAACAAATCCCGGCAGCAAGCGACGGCTTGGGTCGCGTCGCGGAGCATGAAGTTCACAAGCGTGGCCGAGCAGCCCATTTGCCGAGCGACCTCCCGCTGCGTCAAGCCGCCCAACCTGTAGAGTTCGAAAGCGCGCCGCGTCCTGGTTGGCAAGGTGCCGAGGATCTGGTCGATGGCATCGATCACTTGGCGTTCCTGAAAGCGCCGGTCCGGCACGCAGCCGCCGGCCACCTGAGGCAATTCCCCGTCGTCCGTGTAGATGCGGTATGTCGATTCGACGGCCTGGCGACGGCAATGGTCCAGCGCCAGATTGCGGACCACCTGGCAGCAGTAGCTATAGGGCTTGCTGACATCGCGCGCGCACGATCCTTCCATGAGTTTCAAATAGGCGTCTTGAGTCACTTCGTCCGCGATTTCTGGAGTGCCGACGATTCTTTGCGCGATACGGCGGAGTTGCGCCCGATGGGCAATAAAAACGTCTCCAAGCCCCGCTCCCTGCGTACCCATGGACATCGAAGTGCCTCCGCATACAGATTGATGGTGACGTGTAAAAGCAAAATATCGAGAAAAATAAACATCAACGAAAAAGCCCCTGTCCATCGCCGCGACGCGGTCCCGCAAGCCTCGGACTGGGCTTCAGCGCGGACGCGCGTCGGCCCCGGCTGCGCGGCCACGGTATCATCTGCCTCTATCCCCAGCGGCCGCCAAGCCCGCCCCCGGATCTGTCGCCAGACATGTCGCCTACACGAGTTTTGGCGGACGGCATCCCAGAGAACCACATCAACAAACGGTCTACGCGAAACATGAAATTAGCCACCTGGAACGTGAACTCCCTGAACGTGCGCCTGCCGCAGGTGCTGGACTGGCTGGCAGCCAATCCGGTCGACGTCCTGTGCATCCAGGAACTCAAGCTCACGGATGACAAGTTCCCCGAGGCCGCCTTCACCGAAGCCGGCTACCACGCTGTCTGGGCCGGCCAGAAAACCTATAACGGCGTTGCCATCATTTCGCGCGTGCCCGGCACGTCCATGGTGCGCAACATCCCCGGCTACGAAGACCCGCAGCAGCGCGTCCTGGCGCTGACTTTTCCCAGCCCCGAAGGCGACGTGCGCGTGGTCTGCGCCTACTGTCCCAACGGCCAGGCCGTGGGCTCGGACAAGTACGCCTACAAGCTGGACTGGTTCGAGGCCATGCGCGCCTGGCTGGCCGACGAAATCAAGCAGTACCCCCGGCTGGCGGTGCTGGGTGACTACAACGTCGCGCCGGCCGACGAAGACGTGCACAACCCTGAGAAATGGGAAGGCCAGGTGCTGGTGTCCGAACCGGAACGCAAGGCTTTCGGCGCCCTGCTCGACCTGGGGTTGGCGGATTCCTTCCGCCTCTTCGAGCAGCCGGAGAAATCCTTCAGCTGGTGGGACTATCGCCAGTTCGCGTTCCGCCGCAACGCCGGCCTGCGCATCGATCATGTCCTTTTGTCCGCCCCGCTGGTCAAGCGTTGCATCGCCTGCGCCATCGACAAGGAGCCGCGCCGCAACGAGCAGCCGTCCGATCATGCGCCGGTCATTGCGACCTTGGAATTCGCCTGATTTTTTGTTTGGCGGCATGTTGCGCAGGCCAGGAATATTCCTGTATATTCTTGGTCTTGCTTCATTGGGGCGGTAGCTCAGCTGGGAGAGCGTCGCGTTCGCAATGCGAAGGTCGGGAGTTCGATCCTCCTCCGCTCCACCAAGATTCCCGCCAAGACAGGGCACTACATTTAGCGATGTAGTGCCCTGTTTTGCTTGATGGCTCGGTCTTGGCGTCTGCGGGACCTCAATCCCGCACCCAAAGGTCAACTCAGGAGTCCTAGCAGCGCGGCGCGCGCGACGGCTGCTGTCCGATTCCGGGCGCCGAGCTTGGAGATCGCGTTCTTCGTATGAAATCTGACCGTAGACTCGGCAATTGCCAGTATTTCGGACACGTCGCTGCTGGTCTTTCCATCCGCCGCCCATTTTAGAATTTCGGTCTCGCGACGAGTCAGCGGCACATTGGGCGCCAATTTGAATCGCGGCAGCAATACCTTGCTGAATGCCAAGTGCGCCGCCGTCACCAGCCATCGCATCCGCAATTCCTTGCTGAGCAGTTCCGCATCGGAGAGCTGCTCCTTCTGCCTGGCCAGCGTCAGCATGCCCCCGGTTCCGTATGCGTCAAGGTTCGACTGAGACCATCCTACGCAGAGTCCAACCGCCTGTGCCTCGTCCCAAAGTTCGGGCGTTTCGGCAAACACCCTGTCCGACCATACGATAGGTATCGAGGAGCGGCTGCAATGTTTCACGGTGGGATCGATTTCCAGGTAGCGCGCCTGTGCGTAGCGTTCCTGCCATGCGATCGGATAATCGCTGATCATTACGAACTGAGGGTTGGTAAACGGCAGGGCAGCCCGCAAACCATATGCGCAATAAGAAAACCCCAGCTCTTGCGCTACTGCCGCCACCTTGGTGAAAACGGCTTGCTCCGAGGTAGCGCTATTCGTTGTCAATAGAAGGTCTTGTGCCCACGACTTCATTCCAAATTCCGTCCCCGTGCATTTGCATCGCTATTACTTGAAAGGTGCACGGCTGAAAAATCAAAAAATGAGCGCCGCTGTCACAATATAGTTAAACCCATGAAATATTTCAAAATATAATAAAATGTGATTACCACTTCACTTTTTATATAGTCCTCGGTGACGGCGAGAAAATGGAGTTTCCAGCTTTTTAATAATATTTTTCCGGTCACCGAACTCTAAAAATGACGGCCGGCGATGCGGGATTGGAAATGGCCCGGGAGAAACGGCATGCCGCCGAAATCCATCGGCGCGGAACGACCCCGGACGAGACCTAGATCCCATCAAACCCTGATGAGTCTGCGCGCTGGCCAGGACCGCCTGAAGGACTGACGATTTTCAGGCGCTTGCGTCGGCGCGCATCGTGGTGGCCGCGTCTCGCAAGGCATTCAGAAACAGCGAAACGGCGGCGGCGGCGCGCGCATCGCGCCGCGTCATGATGCCCACGGGGTGTAGCCGCGCCTGCAGGGCCAGCGGCAGGATCGCCAACTGCCCGTTTTCGGCCAGGGCCCGCGCCACGCGCAGCGGAACGGCGGACAGCAGCGAGGTCCGCTGCAATAGCGAAACAATGGTCAGGATGGCGCTCGATTCGATGGCGACCTGCGGAAAGCCCGCGCCGCGCGCCGAGACGGCGGCTGCGACCATGCTGTAGAGCGCCGCGTTACGCGATGGCAGCACCCAGCGGCAGCGGTCCAGCGCCGCGCCGCTCAGGCGGCGGCGCGCAGCCAGCGGATGCGCCGGGCCGCAGACGACGGCGGTGGCCTCGTCGTAAAGGATTTCGCATTGCAGGTCCGCGTCCGCTCCCTCCACCCCCAGCCGTCCCACAACGCAGTCCAGTTCGCCCGCACGCAA
The DNA here is from genome assembly GCF_059760445.1 of Achromobacter sp. D7-1. Taxonomy (NCBI): domain Bacteria; kingdom Pseudomonadati; phylum Pseudomonadota; class Betaproteobacteria; order Burkholderiales; family Alcaligenaceae; genus Achromobacter; species Achromobacter sp. D7-1. The sequence continues at coordinate 27,602 of NZ_JCBAMT010000080.1, forward strand.
GGCCGGCAGCAGCTGTTTCTCCAGGCCTTCGGACAACTCGATGCGCAAGGCGGGATGAGTCTCTTGCAGGCGCTGCACCGCAAGCGGCACCAGCAGATGCGCCACCACGGGAAAAATGCCCGCCCGCACCTTGCCGGTCGCGCCGTTGGCGGCGGCGGCCAGTTCGGCGTGGGTCGCGTCCAGTTCGTTGAGCAGCAGGCGCGCACGGTCGATCATCAAGAGGCCCAGCGCGGTCGGCGCGACGCCGTGGTGCGAACGCTCGAACAAAGGCTGGCCAGCCAGCGCCTCGGCCTCGCCTAATAGCTTGCTCAATGCAGGCTGGCTGAGGTGCATCGCTTCGGCCGCCCGGTGCAGATTGCCCACCCGCCCCAGCTCGTCCAGCAGGACCAGATGGCGGATGCGCAGGCGCGACCGCAGCTGCTGCAAGGTGGGGGTTTCCGACATGGATTTGGTCCGGATAGTTGGTTATCGATTGATAAGGAATCGCAATTATCCAGTTATCGCCAATACGCCCATACTGGGGTCATCCCGCTAGCCGGGCCATATCCAGAAAAAGGGGAATAGCCATGTATCGTCGTCTTGCCGCGCTGGCCTTGGCCTGCGCCCTGGCGCCTTGCGCCGCTGTCGCTGACATCCGCATCGGCGTGATCGCCAGCAGCACCGGGCCAGGTGCTTCGATGGGCTCGCTATATCGCAGCACCGTGCCGCTGCTGCCCAAGACGCTGGGCGGCCAGCCGGTGGAATACATCGCGCTGGACGACGCGACCGATCCGTCATCGGCGGTCAAGACGGCACGCAAACTGGTCACCGAAAACAAGGTCGATGCCATCATCGGCCCGAGCAATGTGCCGACTTCGATGGCCGTCACGGAAGTCGCCCGCGAAGCACGCACGCCGCAGTTGTCGCTGGCACCCATTGTGGTCAGCCCCGACCGAGCCGAATGGATCTTCGTGGTGGCCCACGGTATAGACCTGATGGTGGACTCGCTGACTGCCGACATGGTCAAGCGCGGCGTGAAGACCGTGGCGTACATCGGCTTCTCGGACGCCTGGGGCGACGCTGTCTACCGCGCGCTGCAAGAATCGGCTGCCAAGCGCGGCATCAAGGTGCTCAGCAACGAACGCTACGCACGCACCGACAACTCGGTCACGGCCCAGGTGCTGAAGATCGTTTCGCTCAACCCCGGCGCCGTGCTGGTCGGCGGATCGGGTACGCCGGGCGCCCTGCCCCATCTGTCGCTGCGCGAGCGCGGCTACCAGGGCGTGCAATACAACACGCATGGCGTCATCAACAAGGATTTCCTGAAACTCGGCGGCAAGGGTGTGGATGGCGTGATCGTGCCCAGCGGTCCGGTGCAGGTGGTGGAGCAGCTGCCTGCGGACAGCCCGATCAAACCGGTCGCCACGCGTTACGCCCAGCAGTATGAATCGACCTACGGCGCGGACTCGCGCAATGCCTTCGCGCCCTACACCTACGACGCCTACCTGTTGCTGGACGCGGCCGTCGCCAAGATCCCGGACGGCACCCAGCCCGGCACCCCGGCCTTCCGCCAGGCGCTGCGCGACGCCCTGGAAAGCCTGCAGGGCACCGTCGGCACCCAAGGCATCTACATGATGTCGCCCACCAACCACAACGGCCTGGACGAGCGCGGCGTCGTGCTGATGCAGGCCCGTTCGGGCGCCTGGCAGTTCCTGCCCTGAGCCGCCCTTTTGCAGCAGGAGTCCGCATGACCGGCGTACACATTCCTTATGGCGTGTATTGGAGCACCCCTTTCTCGCGCTGGCAGGGCAGCCTGTCGCGACTGCACAGCCTGCGCTTCGCGGCCTGGACCGCGCGCCGGGAACTGGAGCGCCGCGGCATCGCCCCCGCGGCGCTGCAAAGCGCGGTGCTGGGCTGCTCGGTGCCACAACAAGGCTCGTTCTATGGCCTGCCCTGGGTGGCCGGCATGCTGGGCGCGCCCCATCTGGCGGGACCGGTGGTCTCGCAGGCCTGCGCCACCTCGGTGCGCGGCCTGGCCACGGCCGCAGCCGAGCTCATGCTCGGCCACGCAGAGACCTCGCTGGTCCTCATGGCTGACCGCGTGTCCAACGGCCCGCAGCTCTATCATCCCGATCCTGCCGGCCCTGGCGGCTCCGGCTCGCACGAAAACTGGGTGTTGGACAACTTTTCGCACGATCCCTGGAGCGGCCTGTCCATGCTGCAGACCGGAGAGCGCGTGGCCGAGCGCCATGGCATCTCCACCGACGAACAGAATGCCGTCACCCTGCGCCGCTATGAGCAATATGCGCAGGCCTGCGCCGACGGCCGCCGCTTCCAGCAGCACTACATGACGCTGCCCTTCGAGGTGCCCGACGCACGCTATGCGAAAACCGCAGCGGTGCTGGAAGGCGACGAAGGCATCCACGCCACCACGGCGGAAGGCCTGGCGCGCCTGTCGCCGGTGCTGCCCGGCGGCACCATCACCTATGGCGGCCAGACCCATCCGGCGGACGGCAATGCGGGCATGATCCTGGCGACCGCCGCGCGCGCCCGAGAATGGTCGCGCCGGCCCGAGATCGGCATCGAGATCCTGGCGTTCGGCCAGTCGCGCACCGAAAAGGGCTACATGCCGCAGGCACCCATCGAAGCCGCCGGCAGCGCGCTGCAACGCGCCGGCCTGGCGATGGCCGACCTGCACGCGGTGAAGACGCACAATCCCTTTGTGGTGTCCGACATCGCGCTGGCGCGGGCCACGGGGTTCGACGTCATGGCCATGAACAACTATGGCTGCTCGCTGGTGTGGGGCCACCCCCAGAGCCCGACCGGCCTTCGGTCCGTCATCGAGCTCATCGAGGAGCTGGCCGAGCGCGGCGGCGGCCTGGGCCTGTTCACCGGATGCGCGGCCGGCGACAGCGCCATGGCGGTGGTATTGCGCGTGGACGCTGCCGGAGCAGCACGATGAGCGACCTCGGTCTGGAAGGAGTTCCGCGTATTCCCGCGCTGCTGGCCCGCGCGGCGCGCGACTATCCCGAACGCGCGGCCCTGGTCTATGGCACGCGCCGCCTCGACTACCGGCGCTACGCCGCCGAAGTCTGGGCGGCCGCCCGCCATCTGCGGGTCCAGGCTGCCACGGGCGCGCGGGTCGCAACGCTGCTGGGCAACTCGGACCTGGCCTGCGTGTTGACGCTGGCGCTGCAATGCTCGGGCAACCAGCACGTGCCCCTGAACCCACTCTACACGGCGCGCGAGCTGGAGTTCATCCTGCGCGACGCGCAGCCCGAACTGTTGATAGCCGATGCGCCGTCGGCCGCCGTCGCGGCACCGCTGGCTGCGACGCTAGGTATCCGGCTGGTCACGGAGGACGAGGCCCGCGCGTGGATGGAGCCCGCGCCTGGCGACGAGGATTCTCCGCAGGACGACGCCGATGCCCTGGCACCGGCCTTATTGCAGTACACCGGCGGCACGACCGGGCAGCCCAAGGGGGTGATCCTCGGGCGCGACGCCATCGCCACCAATGTGCTCCAACGGGAACTGGCCCTGCCCACCCGCTGCGGCGCCGACAGCGTGCTTTGCGCCATGCCGTTGTTCCATTCCTACGGCATGGCCATGGGACTGTTCCTGGCCGCCAGCGCAGCAGCCACGCTGGTGCTGCTGCCGCGCTACCAGCCCGACGACGTCTGCGTTGCGGTGGAGCGCGAGCGCATCACGCTGTTCCCCGGCAGCCCCACCATCTATACCGGCCTGCTATCGCACCCGCGTTTTGCTGATACGGACTGGTCCAGCGTGCGCGCCTGCTATTCGGGATCCGCGCCGCTGGCCGAAGAGGTGCACCGGCGCTGGGAGGCCGCCGTGGGCGCGCCGATCTACGAAGGCTATGGCCAGACCGAAGCCGGCCCCATCCTCACCTACAACGGGCCGGCCGGAACCCGCCATGGCTCGGTCGGCACTCCTGTCGCGAACACGGAAGTGCAAGTGGTCGATCTGGAAACGGGGACGGTCGTGCTGCCGCCCGGCCAGCGCGGCGAAATCCGCGCGCGCGGACCGCAGATCATGCAAGGCTATCTGGCCAGACCCGACGCCACCGCCGAAACGCTGCGCGACGGCTGGCTATACACGGGCGACATCGGCGAGTACGCGGAAGACGGTTTCCTGTACATCCGCGACCGCAAGAAGGACCTGGTGATTTCCGGCGGCTACAACGTGTATCCCCGCGAGATCGACGAGGTGCTGTACCTGCATCCGGACGTGGCCGAAGCCGCTGCAGTGGGCTGGCCGGACAGCTACCGCGGCGAGGTCATCCGCGCCTTCGTGGTCCTGCGGGCGGGCGCGGCCGTCGATGAAGCCGGGCTGATCGCGCACTGCCAATCCAATCTGGCGCGCTACAAGGTGCCGGCCGTGATCAGCATCCTGGACGCCCTGCCCTACACGGGCGCCAACAAGGTGGACAAGAAAGCGCTACGCGCGCCGTAATGGCGGCGCGGCGCGCGCCATCGGGCGC
>NZ_JCBAMT010000081.1:0-32055 GCF_059760445.1 Achromobacter sp. D7-1
GGCCTTCCACCGTGATCTGCACGCGGCGGATGCCGACGATGTTGGTGACCACGCCGATGGGCAGGCCGCGGCTTTCCAGCACCGGGCCTTGTTCGATATGCAGTTCGACGAAGGCGGCAGTGCCGCCTGGGCCGCGCAGCGGTGCGCCCAGCGCCGAGGGGTCGCCGCCGATGCGGGCAATGCCGGCCGCCAGCGTTTCGCCATCGGGGTTGCGGGCCTGCAGCATGTCGGGCGTCAACTGGCCGCAGAGCGCGCGGCTGCCGACGCAGGAAATGCCGTAGTCGCTGGGCTCTTCGGACAGGAAGTCGATGACCTCGAAGGGGTGCTCCAGTTGCACGCCTTGCTCGCGCAGGGTGTGAGCCACCTCGATACCCGCCAGCACGCCGATGATGCCATCGAAACGGCCGCCGGCCATGACGGTGTCGCAGTGCGAGCCGGTGGCGATGGGCTTGCGCGCCGGATCGCGCCCGGCCAGCGTGCCGACCAGGTTGCCGCCGGCGTCCAGGCGGGTCGAGAGGCCCGCGGCTTCGAATTCGCTGCGCAGCCAGGCGCGGGCTTCGTCGAACAGCGGCGAGAACGCGCGGCGCGTCCAGGGGACGTCGGGCAGGGTGTATCGGGACAGGGTTTCGACGCGGGCCCAGAGGCGCTCGGCGTTCAGGGGAGGAAAAGCGTGTGGCATGAGACTTCCTGAAATTGCGCCTGGAATTATGGCATGCGTGTCTGCAGCGTCTGGCTGCGCGGCGCATCCAGGAACAGCGCCACCACCGCAGCGCAGGCCAGGGTGATCGCGACCAGCGCGTGCAGCAGTTGGCGGAAGGCGTCGTCATAAGCCTGGCGCAGCAGCGCCGGGCCCGCGCCGGGCAGGTGGGCCAGGGCCTGCGCCATGTCGCCGGCCGCGAGGTATTGCGCGGCGGCGCCTGGATCCGCGCCGAGCCGGTGGGCGATCAACAAGCTCAGCAAGGCGTTGACGCAGGCCAGCGCGATGCCTTCTCCGGCCACGCGGGTGGTGCTGAAGATGCCGGCGGCCATGCCCGCGCGCTCGGGCGGCGCGACGCTCATCGAGAGGCCGTCCATCAGGCCCCAGGGCAGGCCGGTGCCGGCGCCGATCAGCAGCATGGGCCAGAGCGCGGCCTGGGCCGGTTGCGCGACGTCGATGCGGCTGAGCCAATACAGGCCCAGGGCGGCGGCAAGCAGGCCCAGCGCGCAACTGCGGCCCGCGCTCATCCAGCGCGTGGTCCAGATGGCCACCGCCGGCATGAAGAGCAGCGGCGCGGACAGGGCCGCCATCGCCAGTCCCGCGCCGGCTTCGCCGCGCCCCTCGATGCCGATGAAACGGATCGGCAGCAGCACCAGCAGCACCACATAGCAATAGCACGTGGCCACGGGCAGCATCTGCACGCCCACAAAGCGCGGATAGCGCAAGAGCGCCAGGTCCAGCATCGGCCGGCGCACGCGTCGCTCTATCGCCACGAAGGCCAGCAGGCACAGCGCCGCGGCGGTCAGCAGTTTCCAGGCCAGCGCCGACGCGCCGCGCGCGGCGGGTGTTTCCAGGATGCCCCAGGTCAATAGCGCCAGCGCGCAGGTGAAGGCCAGGCTGCCGGCCCAGTCCAGCGGGCCTGCTTGCGGGTCCCGCGATTCCTGCATCCGGGGCAGGGCGACGGCCAGCGCCAGCGCGCCGACCGCGGCGCTCGACAGGAAGACCGAGCGCCAGCCCACGCTGTCGATCAGCAGTCCGGCCAGCATCGGTCCCAGCGCCAGGCCCGCGCCGAAACTGGCGCCGAGCAGGCCGAAGGCGCGGGTGCGCGCCGGACCCGGGCAGGCGTGGGCCAGGGACGCCGAGCCGCCGGCCAGGGCCGCGGCGGCGCCCACGCCTTGCAGCGCGCGCAGACCGTCCAGCCAGGCCACCGTGGGTGCGAGCGCCAGCGCAACCGATACCAGCGCGAACAAGGCCACGCCGGACACGAACAGGCGCTTGCGGCCATAGGCGTCGGCCAGCGTGCCGGCCGCCATCAGCAGGCTGCCGAAGCTCAGCATGAAGGCGTTGGTGATCCAGCCGAGCGCCTGGGCGCTTCCGCCCAGGTCGCGGCCGATGGCGGGGGTGGCGACGGCGCCGCCGGAAAAGCTCAAGGGCAGGATGAGGGCGGCCGTGCAGACGGCAAGCACGGTCCAGCCCGGGGAAACGGGAACAGAGGCAGAGGAAGGCATCGACAAATCAGGTTGGAATAGCCGGGATGGGCGTCGATGAAGGATAAAATTGCGTCAATGAAACAAAAATACCGCCCATATCCTTTATGAGCGGATAAATATTCCTTAATGGAACGGAAATGGACAGCCTGAGCGGTATACACGCCTTCGTCCACGCCGCGCAGCGCGGCAGCTATGTCGCGGCCGCCGAGCATCTGGGCCTGTCGGCCTCGGCCGTGGGCAAGAGCGTGGCGCGGCTGGAGGACAGGCTGGGCGTGCGCCTGCTCAACCGCAGCACGCGGCGCATCAGCCTGACTGAGGAGGGCGCGCTCTACCTGGAGCGCTGCCTGCGCATCGTGAACGAACTGGATGAGGCCGAGGCCGAGGTAACCCGGGGCCGCGAGGCGCCGCGCGGCCGGCTGCGGGTCAGCGTGCCGGCCATCGGCTACCGCCTGCTGCTGCCGCTGCTGCCCGAGTTCACCCGCCGCTATCCGGAGATCGAGCTGGAGCTGGATTTCAACGACCGCATCGTCGATGTCATCGGCGAGGGGTTGGATGCGGTGATACGCAGCGGGGAGTTCGCCGATTCGCGCTTGCGGGCGCGGCCGCTGCGGCCTTATCGCTTCGTGGTGGCGGGCGCGCCCGCCTATCTGGCCGCCCGTGGCACGCCGCGAGCGCCGGGCGACCTGGACGGCCATGCCAGGCTGGCCTATCGCTATCCGGGCACGGGCCAGGTACAGCCATGGCAGTTCCGCGACGGCCCTGTCGCGCCCGCGCCGGCGGCGCTGAGCTTCAACAGCGTGGAGGCGTTGATCGGCGCGGCCCAAGCTGGGTTGGGCCTGGCCTACCTGCCTGATTTCGCGCTGCGGGCGGCCTTGGACGAAGGCCGTCTCGCCACCGTGTTGGACGACTGCCTCGATGCCGGCGGCCGTTTTTCCGTGCTGTGGCCAGACAGCAGGCATCCGCTGCCCAAGCTGCGGGCCTTCGTCGATTTCATGGCCGAACGGCTGGGCGCCTAGCGCTTCGCGCGCCAGGCGGGTTCGCGCTTTTCCAGGAAGGCGCTGACGCCTTCGCGGGCTTCGTCCGTGCTGCGCACGGCCGCGATACGCTCCACGGTGTCGGCGATGAGCGCGGCGTCGATTTCCTGGCCGGCGAAGTCGCGCACCAGCCGCTTGCTGGCCTGCACCGCGCCGGGGCCGTTGTCGCACAGGACGAGGCACAGCGCCTCGGCGCGCTGCGGCAGCTCGGCCAGGGGGGCGATGTCGTGCACCAGGCCCAGCCGGAAGGCGGTGGCGGCGTCGAAGCGTTCGGCGGTCAGGAAATAGCGGTTGGCCGCGCGCTCGCCCATGGCGCGCAGCACATAGGGGCTGATGGTGGCGGGCAGCAGCCCCAGCCGGGTTTCCGACAGGCAGAAGTGCGCGCTGTCCGCGGCGATGGCGATGTCGCAGGCCGACACCAGGCCCATGCCGCCCGCATAGGCGTCGCCGTTGACGCAGGCCACCACCGGCTTGGGGCAGGACCAGATCGCGTGCAGCATGCTGGCCAGCTTGGTCGCGTCGGCGCGGTTCTCGGCGTCGGTCAGCGTGGCCATCTTGCGCATCCAGTTCAGGTCGCCGCCCGCGCAGAAGGCCTTGCCCGCGCCGGTCAGCAGCAGCACGCGCACGGCCGGATCGTCCACCGCCGCCTGCACGGCGTGGGTCAGGGCGGCGATCAGCGTGTCGTCGAACGCGTTGCGCATCTCGGGGCGGTTCAGCGTCAGCCGGGCGATGGGGCCGTCGTGGGCGATCTCCAGCGGGGCGGGCGTGGTCATTCCGGGTCTCCAGTTTTCTTGATTCAGGCTCAATAAAGCAACGGGACTAGCGTTCGATTCTAGGTTGAAATTTCCGTTGCTGTCATCGAATCGGGATAAATATTGAGTTATCCTCAAAAAAATAATGGAGCGAGACATGAGCCAGCACCCAGGCGGCGCGGCCGCCGGCCAGCGCTACGCGTCGGTATTCCGGCCGGGCCTCTACGAGGGCAAGACCATCCTGGTGACGGGGGGCGGCAGCGGCCTGGGCCGCTGCACCGCGCACGAGCTGGCGTCGCTGGGCGCCGGCCTGGCGCTGGCGGGGCGCAAGCTGGACAAGCTGCAGGCGGCGCAGGACGAGATTTCCCGGATTTACCCGGAAGCCGCCGGCCGTATCAGCCTGCACGCCTGCGACATCCGAGACGAAGCCGGCGTGCGCGGCGCGGTTTCTGATGTGCTGGCGCGGCACGGCGCCATCGACGGCCTGTTCAATTGTGCGGGCGGGCAGTTCCCCGCTCCGCTGGACCGCATCAGCTACAACGGCTGGAACGCGGTGGTGCAGAACAATCTGCACGGCACCTTCCTGATGTCGCGCGAGGTCTATACCCAGCACATGCGCCAGCACGGCGGCGCCATCGTCAATATGTTGGCCGACATCTGGGGCGGCATGCCGGGCATGGGGCATTCGGGCGCGGCGCGCGCCGGCGTCTGGAACCTGACCGAAACCGCCGCCTGCGAATGGGCCCATGCGGGCGTGCGCGTCAACGCGGTGGCGCCGGGCTGGATCGCCTCCAGCGGCATGGACAGCTACGACGAGGATTACCGCGCCGTGCTGCGTGAATTGAAAACGAAAGTGCCGCTGCAGCGCTTCGGCACCGAGGCCGAACTGGCGGCGGCGGTGGTGTTCCTGCTGTCGCCGGCCGCGGCCTTCATCAACGGCAGCGTCATCCGGGTGGATGGCGGCGTGCCCAACGCCCGCCATTCCTGGAGCCTGGCGCCCGCCGAGCGGGGCGAGGCTTACAACGGCTTTCCTCAGTACGAGCCGCCGTCCTTGTTTTCCGACGATTGAAGCCGATGCAGGGCATCCCGCACGTCGCCGCGGAACTGCGCCAGCGCCAGCGCGTCCTGCGCGGGCGGCTGCAGCGCCTGCCACAGAAAGCCGACCAGCTGGTCAGCGGTGGCGGCCACGTCCACCCGCGCGCCGCGCAGGATGGCGTCCCACAGCACGTGCTCCATCGGCCCGTAGACCGCCGAGCGCAAGAGGCGCAGCGGCATGTCGCGGCGGATGTCGCCGTCGGCCTGGCCCTGGGCCAGGATGCGCATCAGCGGCGCGGTGTAGCGGCGCTGCAATTGCGCGTAGACCTCGCCGAAGTCGTCGTTGCGCGCGCGTCCCTCGGACAGGATGAAGGCGCACAGCCCGGTGCCTTCGGCCAGCAGGTGGCGCAGGTGCGCATGCACCAGGTAATGCAGCTGGGCCCGCGCGCCATGCACGTGGGGCAGGCTGTCCTCGACCTTGGCGATGATTTCGTCGTACCAGTCGCTGATCACCCGCACGCACAGTTCGCGCTTGCCGCCGAAATAGGTGAACACCGTGGCCTCGGACACGCCCAGGCGCTGCGCGATCTCGGTGGTGGTGGCGGCCTGGAAGCCGGCTTCGGAAAAGACCTGGCGGGCGACGCGCAGGATGTCGCGGATGCGCTGTTCGGATTTGGCGCTGGCCGGCGGGCGGCGCATCGGGACGGTGGCGGCTTTTTCCATGCGATGGGGAAGGGGCTGCAGGTGGGCGGGGCTTATTATTGAGCCAGGGTCAAGTTTGAGGCAAGACGTTACATCGCTGGCGCCTGGCGCCGGCGCGTTCGACAACAACATCAGAGACAAACCATGCTGTCCAGAGCCGATTCCTACACGCAGCTTGCGTCCCAGTTCCAATGGCAGGTGCCTGCGGCCTACAACATCGGCGTCGACGCTTGCGACAAATGGGCCGACGGCAGCGGCCGCCTGGCGCTGATCTACGAGAAGAGCGACGGCGCGCAATCGCGCTACACCTTCGATCAGATCAAGGCGCTGTCCAACCGCCTGGCGCACAGCCTGGAACGCCATGGCGTCAAGCGCGGCGACCGCGTCGCCGTCTACCTGCCGCAGGCCCCGGAAACCGCGGTGACCCATATCGCCGTCTACAAGATGGGCGCGGTGGCGGTGCCGCTGTTCACGCTGTTCGGCGTGGACGCGATCCAGTACCGCCTGGCCAACAGCGGCGCGGCGGCGCTGGTGACCGACGCCGAAGGCTGCCGCAAGCTGCGCGAGATCCGCGCCAGCCTGCCGGACCTGAAGGTGGTCTATTGCATCGACCAGGACTGCCCGGACGATGCCGTGCCGTTCCACGCCGCGCTGGCGACCGAGTCCGACGATTACACGCCGGCGGCGACCGCGGCCGACGACCCGGCCGTCATCATCTATACCTCGGGCACCACCGGCAAGCCCAAGGGCGCGCTGCATGCGCACCGGGTGCTGCTGGGCCACCTGCCGGGCGTGGAGATGTCGCACGAGTTCTTCCCGGAAAACGCCGCGCTGATGTGGACGCCGGCCGACTGGGCCTGGATCGGCGGCCTGCTGGACGTGTTGTTGCCGTCCTGGCATCACGGCGTGCCGGTGCTGGCGCGCCGCTTCGAGAAATTCGACGGCGCCAGCGCCTTCGAGCTGATGGCGCGCCACGGCGTGACCCACACCTTCCTGCCGCCGACCGCGCTGAAGATGATGCGCGGCACCGAGCTTCCCGCCGGGGCCGGCGCGCTGGCGCTGCGCTCGGTCGCCAGCGGCGGCGAGTCGCTGGGAGCGGAACTCATAGACTGGGGCCGGCGCGTGCTGGGCGTGACCATCAACGAGTTCTACGGCCAGACCGAATGCAACATGCTGGTGTCGTCCTGCTCGTCGCTGTTCGACCCCTGCATCGGCGCCATTGGCCGCGCGGCGCCGGGCCACCGCGTTGCTATTGTGGATGACAGTGGCGTCGAAGTGGCGGATGGACAGGAGGGCAATATCGGCGTATTGCGGCCGGACCCGGTGATGTTCCTTGGGTACTGGAACAACCCAGAGGCCACCGCCGAAAAGTTCGCCGGCGACTATCTGCTGACCGGCGACCAGGGCGTGCGCGACGCCGAGGGCTTCATCCGCTTCGTCGGCCGCAACGACGACGTCATCACCAGCGCCGGCTACCGCATCGGCCCTGGCCCGATCGAGGACTGCCTGATCGGCCACCCCGCGGTGCGCATGGCGGCGGTGGTTGGCGTGCCTGACGCCCAGCGCACCGAGATCGTGATGGCTTATGTGGTGCTGAACGAAGGCTACGAGGGTAACGACGCGTTGGTGAAGGATCTTCAAGCTCATGTGCGCAAGCGCCTGGCGGCCCATGAGTATCCGCGCGCGATCCGATTTGTAACCAGTTTGCCGATCACCGCCACCGGCAAGATCATCCGCCGCGAGTTGCGCGACGGCAGCTACATCTGACCCGTCTCAACCGGTGACAATGTCGTCCAAGAGGATGGGTTGACGGGCAACCAGCCGCTGCAAGTATGATGGCGCAAATTGCTACGGCCCCATGTCATTTGGGGCCGTATCACCATTAGCCTTACTAGTATGGAGATAAACCCCGATGAATAAGCCTTTGGATGGGGGATTGGCAGCCTTGAACGTGCCTGCCTACGTGAAGCACCGCGGCCTGATCGACTGGGTCGCCAGCTTTGTTGCCCTGGCCAAGCCGGACCAGGTCGTGTGGTGCGACGGTTCCCAGGAAGAATATGACCGGCTGTGCGAGCAGATGGTCCAAGCGGGCACCATGCGCAGGCTGAACCCCGCCAAGCGGCCTAATTCCTTCCTGGCGTGCTCGGATCCTTCCGACGTCGCCCGCGTGGAGGACCGCACCTTTATTTGTTCCGACCGTGCCGAAGACGCCGGCCCGACCAACAACTGGGCCGAGCCCGCCGCCATGCGCGACACGCTCAACGGCCTGTTCGACGGCGCCATGCGCGGCCGCACGCTGTACGTGGTGCCGTTCTCGATGGGCCCGCTGGGTTCGGACATCGCGCACATCGGCGTGGAACTGTCCGACAGCCCCTACGTGGCCGTGAACATGCGCATCATGACGCGCATGGGCAAGCAGGTGTATGACGTGCTGGGCGCCGACGGCGACTTCGTCCCCTGTGTGCATTCGGTGGGCAAGCCGCTGGCCGAAGGCGAGGCCGACGTGGCCTGGCCGTGCAACCCGACCAAGTACATCGTCCATTTCCCCAAGACCCGCGAAATCTGGAGCTTCGGCTCGGGCTACGGCGGCAACGCGCTGCTGGGCAAGAAGTGCTTCGCGCTGCGCATCGCCTCCACCATGGGCCGAGACCAGGGCTGGCTGGCCGAACACATGCTGATCCTGGGCGTGACCTCGCCCAAGGGCCGCAAGTACCACGTGGCCGCGGCGTTCCCGTCGGCCTGCGGCAAGACCAACTTCGCCATGCTGATCCCGCCGCAAGGCATGGACGGCTGGAAGGTCACCACCATCGGCGACGACATCGCCTGGATCAAGCCGGGCAAGGACGGCCGCCTGCACGCCATCAACCCGGAAGCCGGCTATTTCGGCGTGGCCCCGGGCACCAGCGAGCAGACCAACTTCAACGCCATGGCCACGCTCAAGGCCAACGTCATCTTCACCAACGTGGCGCTCACCGATGACGGCGACGTCTGGTGGGAAGGCATGACGGACACGCCGCCGGCGCACCTGATCGACTGGCAGGGCCAGGACTGGACGCCCGCCATCGCGCGCGAAACCGGCCGCAAGGCGGCACACCCGAACGCGCGCTTCACCGCGCCGGCCGCGCAATGCCCGTCCATCGACCCCGAATGGGAAAACCCCGAAGGCGTGGTCATCGACGCCTTCATCTTCGGCGGCCGCCGCTCCACCACCGTGCCGCTGGTCACCGAAGCCCGCAACTGGGTCGAAGGCGTCTACATGGCCGCCACCATGGGTTCGGAAACCACCGCTGCGGCCGCCGGCCAGCAGGGCGTGGTGCGCCGCGATCCCTTCGCCATGCTGCCGTTCTGCGGCTACAACATGAGCGACTACTTCAGCCACTGGCTGAAGCTGGGCAAGCAGCTGGAAGCCGCCGGCGCCACCTTGCCGCGCATCTACTGCGTCAACTGGTTCCGCAAGGGTCCGGACGGCAAGTTCGTCTGGCCCGGCTTCGGCGACAACATGCGCGTGCTGCGCTGGATGCTGGGCCGCATCGACGGCCAGTCCAAGGGCGTGGACCAGGTGTTCGGAATTTCGCCCAGCTACCAGGACATCGACTGGACCGGCCTGGAATTCAGTCCGGACAAGTTCGAGCAGGTCATGTCGGTGGATGCCGCCGCCTGGCGCGACGAACTGGCGCTGCATGACGAGCTGTTCGCCCAGTTGGCGCAGGGCCTGCCCGAGGATCTGCCGGCCGCCAAGGCCAAGATCGAAGGGCGGCTGGCGGCCTGAGGCCCGGCTATGCGTTGCAAGGCTGTCAGGCACCGGCGCCCGCCGGGTGCCTGACACCTCATGGGAAACCTGATCTGCCCGAGTGCCAGTCACCCAGGCAGATCAGGCTTCCGACTTCGGCTGCATGCCGCTTTTGCGGCACAATGGCCGCATGAAACTCGACGCCGAAGACCTCGCCAAAATCAGTTCCCTGACCGTCGCGCATTATCAAGAGAACGCGGAATCGTTCGAGGCCGGCACCCGGGACCACGACGTCAGCCAGAACATCGCGGCGCTCTTGCGCCACATCGAAGGCGATCCTCCCTACGACATCCTGGACTTCGGCTGCGGGCCGGGGCGCGACCTGAAAACGTTCGCCGCGCTGGGCCATCGCGCGGTCGGCCTGGACGGCACGCCGCGCTTCGTCGAGATGGCGCGGCAGGCGAGCGGCTGCGAGGTCTGGCAGCAGGACTTTCTGCGCCTGGCGCTGCCGCCAGGCCGCTTCGACGGCATATTCGCCAATGCCGCCTTGTTTCATGTGCCTGGCCAGGAGCTGCCGCAGGTGTTGCAGGCCTTGCACGGCGCGCTCAAGCCGCGCGGCGTGCTGTTCAGTTCAAACCCGCGTGGCGGCAACCAGGAAGGCTGGAATCGCGGCCGCTACGGCGCCTACCATGACCTGGAAGGCTGGAGCGCCCTGATGACGGCGGCGGGCTTCGAGGAACTTGAACACTACTACCGGCCGCAGGGCCTGCCGCGCGAGCAGCAGCCCTGGCTGGCCAGCGTCTGGCGGCGGACGGGTTAGCCGCCTGCCGATACCAAAGGGAACTGCGGACTGAGCCTGGCTTGGACTCAAGCGGCCTGGATCGTCCAGGGCGCGTTGGGCAGATCCGCCAACTCACAATCCACCGCGGGACCGGCGCGTTCCAGCACGGCGAATTCGCCGTCGGCCAGCGCCATCAGCGGGTGATGCCAGACATCCCGGCGCAGCGTGATGCCCACGCCCGCGCCAGCAATGAAGGCGCGCAAGGTGGCCGGGTCCGGCGCGTCCACGCCCAGCGCCACCAGCACCACATACGGCGTGCCCGCCAGCGGCAGGAAGGTCTGGCTGCCCAGACGGTGGCGTTCCAGCATGCGCGCGGCAAAGGGCAGGGCGATCGCCTGCGCGCGGAATACCGACAGCGACGGCCGGCCGCCCGCGTCCAGCAGATCGGGTTCGCCCATTTCCACCCGCAGCGAGGTGCCGGCGTTGATGGAACGGCCGGCGCGGTCCGCGCTGCTGACGACCTCGCCGTAGGGCGCGAAGGCGGCGGCGGACAGGGGCTGCGCGGTGAGAGTCCGGGCGGCCATCAGAAGTTGATCCCCAGCCATTCGCGCACCTGCTCGTGCAGGTCGCCGGCGAAATCCTCGGGCGAGCCGGACGCGGTGATTTCGCCCAGGCTGAGCACGTAGATGTGATTGGACATGGCCACCACCCGGCGTACGTTGTGGTCCACCAGCAGGATGCCCATGCCGGCATCGGCGAAGGCGCGGATCCATTGGAAGACTTCAGCCGCCACGCGCGGCGCCAGCCCGATGCTGGGCTCGTCGATCAGGCAGACCTGCGGCTGCACCATGTAGGCCTTGGCGAATTCCAGCGACTTCTGCTGGCCGCCGGACAGGTTGCCGGCCTGGTCCTTGAGCTTTTCCTTCAGCACCGGAAAGCGCTCCAGCGTTTCAGTGAAACGCGGCTCCAGCACGTCGCCGTAGCGCTTGCGCCGGCCTTCCAGCGGCAGGCGCAGGTTCTCCTCCACCGTCAGGTAGGGGAACAGGCTGGATTCCTGCGGGATGTACCAGAGGCCGTCGTCGATCATGCGGTGCGGCGGCTGGCCCGAGATATCGCGCCCGGCGCGCGTGACGCGGCCGGACTTGGGCCGCAGGAAGCCGCAGATGGCTTTCATCAGCGTGGACTTACCCGCGCCGTTAAGGCCGATCAGGCCGCTGATGCGGCCGGCCTGCACCGTGAGCGAGACGTTGCGCAGCACGTCGATGTCGCCCATATAGCCCGCGGTCACGCCTTCCATGGCGAGCAGCGTGTCAGGCATGGTCCTGCTCCTCTTGTCCCTGTTCGCCCAGATAGGCTTCGATCACCGCGGGTTCGCGCAGCACCTGTTGGGTCGGACCATCGGCCAGCACCCGGCCGGCGTTCATGCACACCGAGCGCGGGCACAGGTCCACCACCACCGGCATGTCGTGGCTGACCAGGATGAAGGTCTGGCCGCTCTGGTTGCGGCGGCGGATGAACTCGGACATGGTTTCCTTCATGACGGGGTGCACGGCGGCGAAGGGCTCGTCCAGCAAAGTAATGCGCGGCGGCGCCATGAAGCAGGCGCCGAACTCCAGCAGCTTCTTCTGCCCGCCCGACAACTGGCCGGCGTCCAGGTGCATGACGTGCATCAGCTTGAGTTCTTCCAGCAGCTCCAGTGCGCGCCGGCTGGCGGCCGCCTCGTCCAGGCCCATGGCCAGCCCGCACACGATCAGGTTGTCGTAGGCGCTGACCCGGTTGAAGACCCGGGTCATCTGGAACATGCGCAGCACGCCCAGGCGCGTCAGTTGAGTGGGGTTCAGGCCCATCACGCTGCGGCCGTCCAGGCGCACTTGGCCCGCGTCCGCCGCCAGGTGGCCGGACAGCACGTTGAGCAAGGTGGTCTTGCCGGAACCGTTGGGGCCGATCAGCCCCAGCAGTTCGCCGTCGGCGACGTCCATGCCCGCGCCGTTCACGGCCAACAGGCCGCCGAAACGTTTTTGTATTCCGGATATCTGCAGCAGTGGCATCAGGCCCCCCTGGCGCTGGCGCGGGCGCCGCCGGAGCGGCGCAGGAAGGCGCGGCGCGCCAGGCCCCACAGCCCTTCGCGGAAGAAGCGCGCAAAGATGATGACCAGCAGCGCGAACACGATCATCTGGATGTTGCCCACGTCGCGCAACAGTTCCGACGCGACGTACACCAGCACCGCGCCCAAGAGCGGCCCGACCAGCGTGCCCATGCCGCCGATCACGACCATGGCGATCACCATGCCGGTCTGCGTCACGATGCCGAGTTCCGGGCTGACCAACTGCGCGAAGGTGCCGTACAGGCCGCCGGCGAAGCCGCAGATGGCGCAGCTGACCAGGAAGGCCAGCGTCTTGTAGCGCACCACGTCTATGCCGCGGCTGGCCGCGCCGATCTCGTCGTCGCGGATCGCTTGCAGGAAGCGTCCAGGACGCGCCCGCAGCAACAGGAAGATCAGCAAGGTCACCGCCGCCAGCGCGGCCAGGAACAGGTAGTAATTGCCGACCCGGCTTTCCAGCAGCGCCGGCACGTGCAGCCCCTGGTCGCCGCGGGTGAAGTCGATGGAGTTGTAGATCACCAGGCGCACGATCTCGGCGAAGGACAGCGTGGTCAGCGCCAGGTAGGGGCCCGACAGCCGCAGCACGATGCGGCCGAGCACCAGGCCGACCAGCCCCGGCACCACCGCCGACAGCGGCAGGCCCAGCCACAGCGGCACCTTCCAGTGGTAGGCCAGGAGGCCGGTGGTGTAGCCGCCCAGCATGGCGAAGGCCGCGGGCGCCAGCGAGAACTGGCCGGCGTAGCCCGCCAGCAGGTTCCAGCCGCAGGCCAGCATGGCGAAGTACATGCTGACGATCAGAACGCCCAGCCAGTAGGGCGAGGACACGCCCAGCGGCAATAGCGCCAGCACCGCCAGGAACAGCAGCGACAGCCGCATTTCCTGGCTCAGCTTGTTGCGCAGCAGATTGGGATGGGCCAGCGGTTCCATGGTCAGACCTCCCGCGCGCGTTCGCCGAACAGACCCTTGGGCCGGAACAGCAGAATCAGGATCAACAGCGCCAGCCCGAAGGTGTCGCGGTAGTCATAGGACAGGTAGACCGCGCCGAAGCTCTCCAGCACGCCCAGCGCCAGCGCCGCCACGATGCTGCCGGGAATTGAACCCATGCCGCCTATCACCACGATCACATAGGACTTGATGGCCGGGAACGCGCCCACGTCCGGCGCCGGATTGATGACCGGCGCCAGCAGCGCGCCGGCCAGCGCCGCCAGCACGCCGGAGGCCATGAAGATGATGCTGCTGGCGCGCGCCGTATCGATGCCGGCGATGGACGCGCCCAGCCGGTTCTGTGCCACCGCCTGCACCTGCCGGCCCCATAGCGAGCGCTTGATGAACAGCGCCAGCCCGATCAGCAGCACGATGGACAGGCCCGCGGTGATCAGCTTCTGGCCGCTCATCATGAATGGGCCGACGGCCATGCGCGTCACGTCGGACAGCGCGGGGCCGCGCATGGGGTAGGGGCCGACGACCTTGTCCACCAGGTTGATCAGCAGCAGCGACAGGCCGAAGGTGACCACGACCGCGTACTCATCCTTCATCAACCCCCATGAGCCGTAACCCGCGTACAGCGGGCGCATCAGCCAGCGTTCCGTGGCCCAGCCCAGCAGCGCGCCGGCGGCGGCCGCGATGGGCAGCGCCAGCCAGGGCGGTACGCCCAGGGCCAGCGACACCAGGGTGTAGGTGTAGGCGCCTATCATGTAGAACTCGCCGTGGGCGAAGTTCACGACCTTCAGGATGCCGAAGATCATGGTCAGGCCGACCGCCATCAGCGCGTAGTACAGGCCGATGATCAGGCCGTTGACGAACAGGTCCAATGCCAGCACTCGATTCTCCCTGGCACCGGGGCGTGGCCCCGGCGTGTTGCGGTCATGCTGTGGAGGTGATCCGGTTCTTTTTGCCGCCGGGCCGCCCCAAGGCAAAAAGCGCCCCCTCGGGGGGCAGCAAGCCGAAGGCGCGGCGTGGGGGTACCGTTACTTGGCAGGCTTGACGAGTTTGTCGACCTGCAGCGGCTGGCCGGTGGCCTGGATCAGCGTGGTCTTGCTCAGCGGCTGGTCGACCTCGGTCAGCTGATAGGTGACGTAGGGAATGTCGACCCATTGCTGGTAGGTGTAGCCCGGCTGCTGCGAGAAACCGAACTTGCCGCGCACGCCTTCGAACTGCATGCCTTGCAGCGCCTTGATGATGGCGGCGCTGTCGGTGGACTTGGCCTCTTCGATCGCGCGGGCGATCAGCAGCACCGAGTCCGCGGCCTGGAAGATCAGGCGGTTGGGTTCGGTCTTGGCCTGCTTCTGGTAAGTGGCGGCCACGTCCATGCCGATCTGCGGCATGGGCATTTGCGGGTGGTACAGGCCGAAGGCCAGCATGTACTTGCCGGCTTCCTTCACGTTCTTCCAGAAGTCGGGATAGTCGGCGATGCCGGCGCCGTCATAGAACCAGGTCTTGGCGCTGGGCGCCACGCCCTGTTCGTACAACTGGTTCATCAGGATGTAGGCGGCCGGCGGCAGCATGATGTTGACCACCAGGTCGGGCGGACTGGCGCGCAGGGGCAGCACGGCAGGCGTGAAGTCCTTGCCGGCGCGGTCCAGCGCGATGTACTTGTACTGGGTTTGCGGCGCGGCCTTCTTGAGGAATTCGCCCAGCAGCTTGGCCTGACCGATGCCGTAGTCGGTGTTCTCGGCGAAGGCGACCACGCTCTTGACCTTGAGCGCGGCAATGGTGTCGGCCATGGCGCTGGAAACGCGGGTGTTGTAGTTGGCCGGATTGAAGACTTCCGGATAGCCCTTGGCGCGCACGTCGTCGGACCAGCAATTGGTGTTGACGTAGGGCACCTTGTAGCGGTGCGCGACTTCGATCTCGGCCAGGCAGACCGAGCTCTGGTGGCCGCCCGTCACCGCCACGACCTTGTCGCGCGAGATCAGTTTTTCGGCCGCCGCGCGGCCCTTTTCCGGGATGCCCTGGTTGTCTTCGTAGATGATCTTCAGCGGCCGGCCCAGCACGCCGCCCTTGTCGTTGATCATCTTGGCGATGATCTCCACGCCGTCTTTGACCTGGGTGCCTTGCACCACCGAGCCGGGCGGCGATTGCGCGATGCTCACGCCGATGACCACGGGATCGGCGCCATGGGCGGCAGAGGCGAGTACGACCGCGGATACGGCTGCGGCGAGGCGGAGCAGTTTCATCGTGGTTTCCTTTTGGAAAGGAGGTACGGCGATGCCGCCATTCGCGCGGGCGAACGGTGTCGGCGGGCGGGAATTCTGCCTGTTTTTTAATCCTGTAGTACCGGTCTGACCAGTTAGGGCTTACCAGCAGTTTGAGCTTGTCAGCATGATGGCTGGCGCCAGCGAGGGCGCCGGCCATTACCGTGGCGTCAGGCCGCCAGCAGGTTTTCCACGCGTGCGGCCGTGTTCAGCACGCGCCAGTCGGCGCCGCGCGCGCCGGCGATCTGCAAGCCCAGCGGCAGGCCGTTGCGGCCGCTGCCGCAGGGCAAGGTCAGCGCCGGCATGCCGGTCAGGTTGAAAGGCATGGTCAGCCCCGTGACGGCGGTGTGCAGCGGCACTTCGCGGCCGGCGAGCGTGACTGCGCCTGCGCCGGAACGCGGCGGCTCGATGCGCAGGGTGGGAGTGACCAGTACGTCCACCGACTGCATCGCCTGGTCGAACATCTGCGCCAGCGCGGCGCGGCCGCGCTGCGCCCGCGTGTACCAGGTGGCGGGCAGGAACTGGCCGATCTCCAGGCGCACCCGCACGTCGTCGCCCAGGGTCTCGGGCTGGTCGACCAGCCGGCGCCAGTGGATGTCGGTGGCTTCGCTGCACAGGGTGGCGAATTGCAGCGCCGCGCTGTGCTCGACGCCCGGCAGGTCCAGCGGCACCAGCGTGGCGCCGTCGGCCTGCATCAGCGCCAGCGCATGGTTGACCGCCTGCGCCACGTCCTCGGCCAGCGGGTCGTAGAAGTAATTGCGCGGCACGCCCACGCGCAGACCGGTCAGCGCGCCCGCGCTGACGGTGCGTTCCGCCTGGCCCGACATGATGGAATAGGCCAGGGCGGCGTCCGCCACGCTGGCGGCGATGGGCCCCAGGTGGTCCAGGCTGGCGCCCAGCGCCTGCGCGCCCTCGCGCGAAATGGCGTCGAAGGTGGGTTTGAACCCGACCACGCCGCAGCAGGCGGCAGGGATGCGGATGGAGCCCGCCGTGTCCGTGCCTATGGCCAGGCGGACGATGCCGGCGGCCACCGCCGCGGCCGAGCCGCCGCTGGAGCCGCCCGCGGTATAGCCCGCCCCGCGCGGATTGCCGACCCAGCCGTAATGCGGGTTTTCGCTGGTGATGCCGTAGGCCAGCTCATGCAGGTTGGTGGTGCCGACCACCAGCGCGCCGGCTTCGCGCAGCCGCGCCACCGCCAGCGCATCGCGCAGCGCGGGCGGCGGCTTCAGGCCACCGCTGCCATTGGTCTGGGGAAAGCCCGCGACCTGCATCAGGTCCTTGACGGCTATCGGCACGCCCATCAGCGGCATGGCGGCGCCTTCGCGCAGCTTGCGCGCGGCCGCGGCCGCTGCGCCATCCAGTGCCGGCGTGTCGGACAGGCTGATGAAGGCGTTCAGGTCAACCTGCTGGCGGGCCGCAGCCAGCGCGGCCTTGGCGGCCTCGGCCGCGCGCGCCGGATCGTCGCGACATTCGCGCGCAATGGCGGCGATGCCGCGCGCGTGGCGCGACACCGCGACGCCGCGGCCGGCCTGCGCGGCGGGCAGTTTATCGGCTGGCGCGGCAGGCGGCGCCAGGTAGCCCAGCTCGGCTTCCGGCGCCAGCGAGTCCAGCACGGTCAATTCGGGCAGGTTGATGCGCAGCCGGTCCATCCAGGCCTGGCGGCGTTCGGAATAGGGGTAGTCAGCCAGTCGGGCCATCGCGTCGACGGCGCGGGAAAATCGGTCGTAGAGGTCGGTCATGAGCGGCGCTATGAACAAGAAGGGGCGTGGGGCCCGCGGCCGTGCCGGGGCGCTTTGCAGTACGGCTTTATCCTAACCGGTCAGACCAGTTGAATGTCATAATGCCCAGGCAGTATATGGCTGTCAACGCCAAACCGGGCGACCGCCGCGCGCCCACGCCTTGAGAATTCCGCGATGAACACCGTCGAACACATAGCCCAGCAGTTGCAGGCCCGTATCCGCCAGCGCGATTGGGCCGAGGCCGGCAAACTGCCCGGGCAACGCCAGTTGGCCGAGGAACTAGGCGTCAGCCGCGCCTCGCTGCGCGAGGCCATCACCATGCTGGAAGGGCTGGGGCTGCTGCGCAGTGAAGCCGGCCGCGGCGTGTTCATCGCCCGGCCTGGCGAAAAAGGCCTGGGCAGCGCTTACGGCCGCTGGCGCTTCCAGGGCCGCTATGCCTTGCGCGACGTCTATCTGGTGCGTAATCAGCTGGAAGAACTGGCCGCCGGTCTGGCGGCGGGCGTCGTCACGCAGGCGGGGCTGTCCCGATTGCGCGCCACCATCACGCACATGGAACAGGCCGCCGACGCCGGCGACCTGGTGGCGATGTCGGAAGGCGACAGCGCTTTTCACGCCTGCCTGTACGAGATCGCCGGCAGCCCCATGCTGCTGGACCTGGCCGAGAGCATCGCCGATGTGGTCGACGGCAGCCGGCAGGTGGCGTTCGCCGATCCCGCGCGCGTGCGCGAGCCGATAACCGAACATGCGGCCATCATCGACGCACTGGCCACCGGCTCGGCCGAGGCCGCGCGCCGCGCCATGCGCGCCCACATCTGCAATGTGGCGGACCGCGCGGGCCTGGCGCTGACGATTCCGGGCGCCTAGGGCCTGTTCAGGCCGGCACAGGTTCCGGGGCTTCTGCCTGTGCTCTGCGCGCATCGAGCGGCGCAGCCGCTACCGTTGTCCGTCGTGCACCGCCACGGCTTCCTTGGTCAACCCGCCCAGCCGCGAATGCACCCGGCCGCCCGTGCCCATGACCAGGGCGAACAGGATCTCATTGGCGCGCGGCGCATCCTGGATGCCGATCTCGATGCTGTTGAAGTGGCTGCGCACGTAGGAAGCGTGGATGTAGTGCACCGGCACCATCATGCGGTAGCCGGCCACGGCCACGGCCTTGACGGCGGGCACCATGGCGCGGGGCTCGCCCAACACGCTGCGCATGGCCCAGCCGCCGGCCTCGTGCCAGACCGCGCCATGCTCCATTTCGCCGTCCAGGCCGACGATGGCGGCCTTGCTGTAGACCTCGATCTGGTCCTTGCCGCCCAGCGTGTCCACCAACTCGGTCGCCAGCAGCGTGCCCAGGCTGCGCAGTTCGGCCATGAAGGGCATCAGGTCCGGTTCGTAGCGGCCGGCATAGGGATTGCGGATGACGGCGCAGGCGGCGGCAAGCTTGAGCGGCCGCTCGGGCGCCGGGCCGTTCTCGTGGTAGGTGGTCTCGACGATGAGGCAGCGTTTGCGGATATCGATCAGCGACATGCGGTGAATTCCAAGTTGCGGTTGAAGAGGGCGTTCATTGCGGCGGAATGCCGGTTTCCTTGACGATGGCCGCCCATTTGTCGATCTCGGCGCGCACGAAGCCGCCGAATTCGGCCGGGGTCTGCTGCTTGACCGTCAGGCCCTGGCGTTCATAGGTCTGCTTGAGTTCGCCATTGGCCAAGGCTTTGCCCAGCGATTGCGACAGGCGCTCGACCACGGGCGCGGGCAGGCCGGCCGGACCCATCAGGCCGAACCACACGGTCAGGTCGAAGCCGGGGGCGCCGGTTTCGTTGAGCGTGGGGATGTCCGGCGCCAGCGGAAAGCGTTCCGGCGTACTGACGCCGTAGGTCTTGACCTTGCCGGCGCGTGCCTGCTGCAGGCCGTTGGCCAGGTCGGTGAAGGTCAGGTCGACGGTGCCGCCGATGACGTCGGTGAGCGCCTGAGGACCGCCGCGGTAGGGCACCGGCGTGACGTTGATCTTGCCCATGGCCGCCAGCTTGGCGCCGAACACCTGCGCGCTGCCCGAGCCATAGGCATAGGTGAGCTTGCCGGGATGCCGGGCGCCATAGGCGAACAGATCGGAGACCTGGGTGCCCGGCATGCGCGGCGAACCCACCAGCAGGTAAGGCGTTTCGGCGACGGCGCCGATGGGCGCGAGGTCGGTGGCGGGGTTGTAGGGCAGGTCCTTGAACAGGCTCACGCCGCTGGCCGCCGTGGACACGCCCACCACCACCAGGGTGTAGCCGTCAGGCTTGGCGCGGGCCACGTCGTGGGTGCCGATGATGCCGTTGGCGCCAGGCTTGTTCTCCACTACCACCGGCTGGCCCAAATCGTCGGCCATGGCTTTACCCAGGCTGCGCGCCACCACGTCGGTGATGCTGCCTGGCGGGAAGGGCACGACCATGCGGATGGGGTGGTCGGGATAGCCCGCGGCGCCGGCGGACGCGAGCGGCGCGCCCAGCACCAGCGCCAGCGCGAGCGTGGCGGCGGATCGTTTCATGCTTGTCTCCTGTGGATGTGTTTATTGTTGGGGCGGCGCGGGATCAGGCCGGCGCGCGGGCTTGCAGGCGTTCCAGGTAGCGGTGGATCTCGGTGTTGTCCACGCCAGCGGGCATGTCCGCCAGCGCGCGCTGCCACAGTTCCGTGCACAGCGACAGTTGCGTGGCCGGAACGCCGGCCAGCGCCTGCAGCGCGTCGGCGGTGCGCAGGTCCTTGGCCATCAAGGCCAGGGCGAAGCCGCCGTTGTAGGTGCCGGGCACGATGAACTGGCGCAGTTTGGTTTCGGTGGCGACGTTGCGGCCGCTGGAGGCGTTGAGCACGTCGGTGAACACCTCCAGGTCCAGGCCCATGCCTTGCGCGATCAGCAGCGCCTCGCTGGCCGCCAGCAGGCCGGCCGCGTAGACATAATTGTTCAGCGCCTTCATGGCGTGCGCGGAGCCCACCGCCCCGGTGTGGATGAGCGAAGCGCCCATGCGCGAGAGCAGCGGACGCACGCGTTCCAGTCCGTCCGCGTCGGCGCCCACCATGATGGCCAGCGTGCCGGCGGCGGCCTTGGCCACCGCGCCCGACACCGGCGCGTCGATGAGCGTGATGCCCGCCTCGCGCAGGCGCGGCGCCAGCCGCAGCGTTTCGGCCGGATTGGATGAGCCCATGTCCAGCAGCACGGAGCCGGGACGCATCGCGCCCGCCAGTCCGTGCTCGCCTTCGATGACCGCATTGGTGATGGCGCTGTCGGGCAGCATGGTGATGACCACGTCGCAAGCGGCCAGGGCTTGCAGGCTGGCGGCCGGTTTGAGCGTCCGGTTCCATGCGGGATGCCCGGCCAGGCGCTCCAGGCGCGCGGGGTCGCGGTCATACGCCAGGATGTTGAAGACTTCTTCGCCGCCGGCGAGGTTTTCCAGCATGGGCAGGCCCATCATGCCCAGGCCCACGAATCCTACTGTCAGTGTCATGCATTCCCTTTATCGAATCGCCCTGGGATACGTGCCAGGAGCCATCTGGAATGCTAATGAATGCGTGATAGCAGCGCTTATGCTAAGTTGGCCAGGGGTTATAACAAACGATTATCGGATCAGCCATGCGTTTCAAGCTCAGGCAGATGGAAGTGTTCCGGGCGGTGATGCTGACCGGTTCCATGAATGGCGCGGCCAAGCTGCTGTTCGTGTCGCAGCCAGCCATCAGCCGCCTCATCGCCCACACCGAGCAGAGCCTGGGCCTGCAGCTCTTCGAACGCGACAAGGGCAAGCTCACGCCCACCCCGGAAGCGCAGCGCCTGTTCGAGGAGGTGGGGGCGTTGTTCGACGAAGCCCTGCGCATCGATGAACTGGCGCGCGACCTGGCCGAACGGCCCGAGGGCGCATTGACCCTGTGTTCCAGCCCCAGCCTGGCGCTGAACTTCGTGCCCCCCGTGATTGCGCAGTACCTGGAGCTCTACCCCAAGGTCAGGCTCAAGTTCCACACCACGCTGCTGTCCGACATGGCGCACGAACTGCTGGGGCGCAAGGCGGAGTTGGCGGTGTCCGTGCTGCCCATCGACCATCCCAATCTGGTGGTGGAGCCGTTGGCCACCGGCGAGATGGTCTGCATCCTGCCGCAAGGCCATCCCCTGGCCTCGCGGCGGGCGGTGAGCCTGGCCGAACTGGCCGAGTGCAAGCTGATCCTCTACAACCGCAACATCCCGTTCGGGCAACTGGTGGCCGCGGCCTTCCAGCGCGCGGGCGTCAGCTGGAATCCGGCCGTGGAAATCGTGCGCGCCGAACTGGCCTGCGCGTTGGTGCGGGTGGGCGCGGGCGTGGCCATCGTCGATGAGTTCTCGGTCGGGCAGCAGGGCTGGCCCGGCGTGGTGACGCGGCCGTTGCGCGAGTCGATACCGCTATCGCTGAGCCTGGTGCGTTCGCGCTTCGACCGTCCCAGCCGGCAAGTGCAGCGTTTCGTGCGCCTGATCAAGGAGCATGCGCGCGCGTCGCGCAAGGCGGGCCGGCCCTAGAGCGTGTTATGAACTTTGGAGCAGGTTGGCAGCATTTCCCAGCATCAGCATGCTGAAGACCACTTCGACGGAACTTGTGACTGCGCCAAAGCCCCGCTAGCATCGGCTCAACTGCATTCCCGTTCTGCCCCCGCATCCATGATGGAAGCCACCGTGACCGAACCGACCACCATTGAAGTTTCAGCCGAAGCCGCATCTCATAAGGGCGAATTTTTCCTGATCGACGCCAGCTTCTTGGAAAACGGCAGGGTTCCCGGCATCGAAATCGCCAACGAAGAGAAGCTGATCGATCCGGGGATGAATGTCGTCTCGCGCCCTAATGGAATGCCAGATCAGTATCCGGAGCGTCCCCACCTGGTTCATGTACCGGAGAAGGGCGGAATGCCACGCGATCTGGAAGAGCTCGCTGGCATATGGATTGTGTCGGAGCCGTTGAAGCAACTGTTTGAGCAGTTGGACGCCGAGGCGTTTGCATTTGTGGCATGCGACTTCAGCCTTGCTGACGGCAGCCCCGCTCCGCAGTACTACCTAGGCAATGTGCTGCGCAGACTCGATGCCCTGGATGAAGCCTCTTCTCGCGTGAGGATCAAGCTCGACCATAATTATCAGACCGGCGAGGACGAGAAACTTTATAGCCTCGTCGGCGGAGCCAGCTTGGTGTTCAAACAGGATGTTGTGGGAGATGCCCATATCTTCCGCCAGGATCGCATGGGAGCACCTCCCATCTGCGACCGCGCGATGTTTGATGCATTGAGCGCGGCCAACTTCTCCGGCGTACGGCTG
Source organism: Achromobacter sp. D7-1 (assembly GCF_059760445.1). Taxonomy (NCBI): domain Bacteria; kingdom Pseudomonadati; phylum Pseudomonadota; class Betaproteobacteria; order Burkholderiales; family Alcaligenaceae; genus Achromobacter; species Achromobacter sp. D7-1. The sequence goes on from NZ_JCBAMT010000081.1 coordinate 22,540, forward strand.
CGCGATGTAGCCGATATGTAGTGTCAGCGCGTCTGGCGGCTCGCCGCGCCGCGGCGGCATCGGGCCGTCTGTCCGCCCCGCAGCCCGCGCGCTTGCACGAAGCGGACAGGCGCCGCAGTTTCCGGCCACGCCGCCTGGACATGGATCAGTCTTTCCCCGAATAAGCGCAGTCAGCGGATAGCGATAGCCGGATCCGGCTATCGCCGCCCCGGCGCGCGGCGCCAGTATTCGCCTCACTCAATCAGCTAACGGTGAGGTGATGCGATGAAGGGTCTGGACAACAAGGTGGCCATCGTGACCGGCGGCGCCACGCTGATCGGCGCGGGCGTGGTTGCGGCGCTGCGGGCCAAGGGCGTGCGCGTGGCGCTGTTCGACATCGATGCCGCCGGCGGCGAACGCGTGGCCGCCGCCGATCCGGCCGGCACGCGCTTCTGGCCGGTGGATATTGCGGACGACGCGCAGCTGGAGCGCGGCGTGGCCGACACGGCAGCGCATTTCGGCCGCGTCGATTTCCTGGTCAATCTGGCGGCCACCTATCTGGACGACGGCGCCGCGTCGGGCCGTGCCGACTGGCTGCGCGCGCTGGACGTCAACCTGGTCAGCGCCGTGATGGCCGCGCGCGCGGTCCATCCCCATCTGGTCGCGGCCGGTGGCGGGGCCATCGTCAATTTCACCAGTATCTCGTCGCGCGTGGCGCAGACCGGGCGCTGGCTGTATCCGGTCTCCAAGGCGGCGCTGCTGCAGGTCACCCGCAACATGGCGATGGACTATGCCGCCGACGGCATACGCGTCAACTCCGTGTCGCCGGGCTGGACCTGGTCGCGCGTGATGGACGAGCTGACGCAGGGCGACCGCGCCAAGACCGACCGCGTGGCCGCGGACTACCACCTGCTGGGACGCGCCGGCGATCCGGCCGAAGTGGCCGAGGTGGTCGCCTTCCTGCTTTCAGACCATGCCAGTTTCGTCACCGGCGCCGATTACGCGGTGGACGGCGGCTACTCGGCCATGGGTCCCGAACAGGCCAAGCCCGCGATTCCGCGCCTGGCCGCCTAGACATACAAAGGAGATCAATCATGCGTCGAATCGCAATCGTGGGTGGCGGGCAGGCGGGCTTGCCCCTGGCGCTGGGACTGCTGGACAAAGGCTATGAGGTGACCGTGGTCACCAACCGCGAGCCGGACCATATCCGCCACGGCAAAGTGATGTCCAGCCAGTGCATGTTCGATGCCTCGCTGCAAGTCGAGCGCGACCTGGGCCTGAACCAATGGGAAGCCGAATGCCCTACGGTGGACGGCATCGGCCTGGCGCTACCGCATCCGGAACGGCCCGGCCACAAGCTGATCGATTGGGTCGCGCGCCTGGACCGGCCGGCGCAAGCGGTGGACCAGCGCATCAAGATGCCGGCGTGGATGGAGCTGTTCGCGGCGCGCGGCGGCAGGCTGCTGATCCAGGACGGCGGCGTGGCCGAACTCGAATTGCTGGCGGCCTCGCACGACCTGGTGCTGCTGGCTGCGGGCAAGGGCGAAGTGGTCAAGCTGTTCGAGCGCGACGCGCTGCGCTCGCGCTTCGACCGGCCGCAGCGCGCGCTGGCGCTGACCTACGTGCACGGCATGCGCGCGGCGCCGGATCATTCGCGGGTCGCCTTCAACCTGATTCCGGGTGTGGGCGAGTATTTCGTGTTTCCGGCGCTGACCGTCAGCGGCCCCTGCGAGATCATGGTGTTCGAAGGCGTGCCCGGCGGTCCGATGGATTGCTGGCGCGACATCAAGTCGCCGCAAGAGCACTTGGCGCAAAGCCTGCATATCCTGCACACCTACCTGCCCTGGGAGGCCGACCGTTGCGGTTCGGTGGAACTGACCGACGCCAACGGCATCCTGGCCGGCAGCTTCGCGCCCACGGTGCGCAAGCCGGTGCTGACCCTGCCGTCGGGTCGGCTGGTGTTCGGCCTGGGCGACGCGGTGGTGACCAACGACCCGATCACGGGGCAGGGTTCGAACAACGCCACCAAGGCCTGCGCCGTCTACCTGGACGCGATCCTGGCGCATGGCGACGCGACCTTTACCGCCGAATGGATGCAGCGCACCTTCGAGCGCTTCTGGGACTATGGCGGCGCGGTGGTGGAATGGACCAACTCCATGCTGCTGCCGCCGGCGCCGCATCTGCTCAAGCTGTTGCAGGCCGCGGACCACACGCCTGCGATCGCCAGCGCCATCGCCAACGGCTTCAACCATCCGCCGTCGCTGTATCCCTGGTGGGGCGACGCCACGGCCTGCGAAGCCTTCATTGCGGCGCAACCGGCGCGGGCGGCGGCATGATGACGGGCTGCGCAGCGGGCCTGCCTCTGGACTGGGGCTGCACCGATCTGCATCCCAAGGTCCTGCGCGGCGTGCTGGGCAGCTATCCGACCGGCGTGGCCATCGTCGCCACACGCTGTCCGGACGGCCGCCAGGTGGGCCTCACCATCAATTCCTTCGCCTCGCTGTCGCTGGATCCGCCGTTGGTGCTGTGGAGCCTGGTGAACCATTCGCCCAACCTGGCGGCGTTCCGCGATTGCAGCCACTTCACCATCAGCGTGCTGGCCTGCGGCCAGGAAGAACTGGCCATGCGTTTCGCCAGTTCCTCGGTTCCGGACAAGTTCGCGGGCGCGCCGGTGCACGACGTGCCGGAAGGCGTACCCGCCATCGCCGGGGCCGTCGCCACGCTGGTCTGCGCCAACGACCAGCAAAGCCCCGCGGGCGACCATCTGCTGCTGTTCGGCCGGGTGCTGCGGGTGGCCAGCGTGGCGGCCACGCCGCTGGTGTTCCATGCCGGGCGCTTCACCGCGCTGACCGCCGCGTAGCGGCCTACTACTCATCGGAGCGCATCATGTCCTTGGAGTCCGAGGCGCAGGTCATCATCGTCGGCAGCGGCATGAACTCGCTGGTCTGCGCGGCCTTGCTGGCGCAGCGCGGCAAGTCGGTGCTGGTGCTGGAACGCAACGACAGGCTGGGCGGCTGCATCCGCACCGAGGAACTGTTCCCCGGCTACCGCCACGACGTGCTGTCCTGCTGGTACCCGCTGTTCATGGGCAGCCCCGCCTATGCGGCGCTCAAGCCGGCGTTGCGCGAGGCCGGACTGGAATTCATGCAAGGCGAGTACGCCACCGGGCTGGTGTTGCCGGACGGTTCGGGCCTGGCGCTCAAGCAGGACGTGGCGGACAGCGCGCGGCGGCTGGACGCCTGGGCGCCCGGCGACGGCGCGGCCTTCGCCGCCATGGCCCAGCGCCTGTTCGGCGCGGACGCCGCGCTGACCTTCGGCCTGCTGGGCCAGAACCCCTACGGCACCGGCATGCTCAAGCTGCTGTTCGGCGAATGGCGCAAACGAGGCATGGACGGTCTGGCCGCCTTCGCCGCCGATTCGATGGAGAGCTTTCGCCGCTGGTCCGAGCGCGCCTTGCAGTCGGACGCCGCGCGCGCCCTGATTGCGCCCTGGGTGCTGCACACCGGGCTGGGTCCGGACGATGCCTGTTCCGCATTGATCGGCAAGCTGACCTTCGCTGCGGTGGTGGCCGGCGGCATGCCGGTGGTCAAGGGCGGCGGCGGCGGCGTGGTGGATGCGCTGGCCGCCGTCATCGATCGGCACGGCGGCCGTTTGCAGACCGGCGCGCACGTCGAACGCATCGTCACGCGCGGCGAGGGCAGGCGCCGCCGGGCCGTGGGCGTAGTGGCGGCAGGGCGGGAGTACCGGGCCACCGAGGCGGTGGTCTGCAACGTGGCGCCGGGTCAGCTGTACGGGCAGTTGCTGCCCGACGCGCCGCCCGCCATGCGCGAACGCGCCGCCAATTACCGCTACGGCCGCGGCGGCATGCAGATCCATTTCGCGCTGGACGCGCCGCCGGACTGGCTCACGCCGGAGTTGCGCCATGTGCCGCTGGTGCATCTGACCGAGAGCATGGAGCAGGTCTGCACCTCGGTCACCGAGGCGAACAATGGCTTGCTGCCGGCGCGTCCCACGCTGGCCATCGGCCAGCCCGTCGCGGTCGATGCCACGCGCGCGCCGCCAGGCGGCTGGATCCTGTGGGTGCAGATGCAGGAGCTGCCGGCGCGGATCAAGGGCGACGCCGCGGGCGAGATCGCGGCGCCCGCCGACGGCCGCTGGAACGAGGCGGTGCGCGAGGCCATGGCCGACAGGGTGCAGGCGCGCATGGAGCGCGTGATGCCGGGCCTGACGCGGCGCATCGTCGGCCGCCGTGCCTACTCGCCGGCGGACCTGGAAGGCCTGAACTGCAACCTGGTCGGGGGCGATCCCTATTCGGGCGTGTGTTCGCCTGACCAGTTCTTCTGGCTGCGGCCCTTTGCTGGCGGCCATGGCGCGCGCGGCCACCGCACGCCGCTGCGCAATCTCTTTCATATCGGCGCCGCCACTCACCCGGGTCCCGGGCTGGGCGGCGGCTCCGGCTATCTCGTCGCACAACAAATAGGCAGGAGGGGAACATGAGCGGACACCTGAAACTCCGGCGGCTGGCCAGCGCCACGGCATTGGCGCTGGCCAGCGCGGGGGCCCAGGCCACCGAGGGCGGCGGCCTGGGCATCTACCCGGACGGCCTGGAGAACTTCATGTCGGGCGCGCTGCCGCCACCCGGCGTGCACATGCTGGTCTATGCCGGCGGGGCGCGCTACGACACGCTGCGCGGCAACGACGGCGAGCGCGTGCCGGTGCCTGGCTTCAAGGTCGACGTCAACGTGCTGGCGCCGCGCCTGATCTGGGTCACGCAGCAGCAGGTCATGGGCGGACAGCTGGCCTTCCACGCCATTGCGCCGCTGCTGGACGTGACCACCAAGGCTGCCGGCCAGCGCAACCGCAGCACCGGGCTGGGCGACATGACGCTGGGAGTGGCGCTGGGCTATCACCCGTCCGAAAGCCTGCACTACGTGGTCGGGCTGGACATGTACGCGCCGACCGGCGAGTACAACCGCAAGGACCCGTCCAGCCTGGGCAAGAACTACTGGACTGCGCAGCCGGTGTTCGCGCTGAGCCGCATCAGTCCGGACGGCTTCAACGCCGACCTGAAAGTCATGTACGACTTCAACTTCACCAACTCCGCCACCGATACGCGTTCGGGCCAGGCGCTGCACGCCGACTACGCGCTGGGCTGGGGTGTGGGCAAGGGCTGGGTGCTGGGGGTGGGTGGCTACGCCTTCCAGCAGGTCACCGACGACAGCGGCCCCAACAGCGCCGCGGGCCGCGCCCGGGCTTTCGGCTTCGGCCCTTCGGTACGCTACATGAATGAAAAAGGCTGGCTGTTCACGGCGAAGTGGCAGCAGGACTTCAAGGTCAAGAACCGGCCCGAAGGCGCGCAGCTGTATGTGAAGCTGGGGATTCCGTTCTAGGTCTGGCGTTCCTCCGGGCAGGCCCTGTCCGCCGCCAGTTTCCGGGGCGTGTCTGCTGGTATCGTTCCGCTGTCGATTGGACGGGGCAGGGGCATGAATCTGTACGAAGCGATACGCTGGGGCAACGAATCCGAGGACCCGTACACCGGCGGTCCGGATGGCGCGGATACCTGCTTCCTGGTGCGCGCCGCATCGGTCGAAGAGGCCGGACAGCTCGCGGATGCCGCATTGCGCGGCGCCCGGGGCGGGCTGGCGGACTGGGCCCAGGTTCTGCACTTGCTCGGCACGGAACAGGCCATCGACAGCGAGCCTCGGATCCTGCGCGGGCCCTATTTGCAGCACGCCTACCGGTACGGCTGGCGGCACTGGAGCCGGGACGAGGCGGCGGCGCCTTGGATCGAGCAGCCTTAGGCGAGGGGCGCCTCAGCGGGCGGACTGCTTGCGTTGCCCTTGAAGTTCCTGGACGGCAAACAGAACCAGCTCGGCCTTGTTGAGGGAGTTGTCGCGGTCCGCATTGTCCAGCAGATCGTCGATCTGTCCACGCAGATGCCGGCAGTCGCTGGGTTCGCCTTTGGGATTGATTTTTTTTACCGCGACCCGTACTTGGGAAACCCAGTCGCGCTCAGCCTGAGCCAATTTTTGCAGTCGCTGCTGGCGCTTGGTTGCCGCTGCGACCGCTTCCGGCGTTCGGATTGCGTCTGTGGTCGCTTTCAAAATTGCTTTGGACTCATAGGGGACTTGGGCAAGAGGCTTGCCAAGGACCGCTTCCGCCACGGCTAGCGATGACAGTTTATTGATGTCGTCGATGGGAACGTCGATGGCGCAAGCGCCGGCGGCGGCGATGTGCGCGCCGGCCCGCTCGCCGAGCGGGATTTTCTGCAGGCGCGGTGAAAGCGCGGCGACGGCTGCGCGCCTGGCTTCGGCCTTCGCATCGGCCGAGCGCAAGGCCTGGCTCGAAGCCTCGAACGCCTGCATGTCGATATCGTCCGAAGCGCCTGCCGTCCCGATGGACAACGAAGCGCAAAGAAGAAGAAGGCTGCTTTGTAGTGTTTTCATCGAGTGTCCTTCCCTGGGCTGCGCCAGACCTGCGGCCCCCTGTTGCGCGAGTTTCGTGGAAATCCACCTTCCATGCCATAGCGGCCAACGGATGAGGAAAGCAGGCGTTGTTCGGATGCAACTGTAGGCCTGCTCTCGCGGGCGTTTTGGGACCTCGCTCACCATTCTGGCTGATGCTGGAATAGCATCCGGCGTGGAGATATCCGCGCCGGCGAGCGCTCACGGGGAACATGATGAAAAGAACAATTTCGGCGCTGGCGCTTTTCTTGTGCAGCGGACTTGCCGCGGCGCAGAACACGAGCAGCAGCTTTGAAGTGCAGGAACCGATGCGCAATTCGTTGGGTTTTGCGATGGGTAGCGACAGCGGCCAGGAGTGGCTGGGTGACAGGGCCGTCGCCCACATGGGTTTCATCGCCGCCTGCAAGCTGTACCCGGCAGACGGGCCGGAGGTGCAAGGGCTGGTGGCCATGGCCCTGGCGCAAGCGAGCCTGGGCATGGACCTGGCCCGCGCGCCGACAGACCCGGCCGCGCTGCGCGCCAAGCTCGCCCAGCGCCTGAACTCCCAGGAAGGGCGCAAGGACGCGGCGGAGAAAATCCAGGCGATGCGCAAGCGCGTTCTTGCCGAGCAGGCGCATGCCGGCAAGTTGATAGACGCTTCCGTGGGTTTTACGGGCAAGAATCCGAATCCCTGCGAACTCGAGCGGTACTACGCGCGTCAGTTCCTGACGCAGCACAAGGACGGCGCCATGAAAGCGGCTCCCAAGATCAACCAGCTTGCGCGTGAGGTGATGGCGCAGGATTCCTCTGCCAAGGCAAAGCCGGCTGCGCCAGCCAGGCCCTGAAGCGGCGCCGCCTCAGCCGCGCCGCCGCAGGCTCTGGCTGGGGCTTACGCCGTAGCGTTCCTTGTAGCCGGCGCTGAAGCGTCCCATGTGCGCGAAGCCCCAGCGCAGCGCCACGCCGGCAATGTTGCGGCTTTCACCCGAGACCAGCTCGGCGTGCGCGCGTTCCATGCGCAGGTCGCGCAGGTAGTGCATGGGACTCACGCCCAGGAATTCCTTGAATCCCGCATACAGGCTGCGCACGCTGACGCCGGCGATGCGAGCCAGCTGTTCGGCGCTGACGGATTCGTGCGCGTGCGCCTGCAGATAATCCTGGACGCTGCGCACGTGGCGCGGCAGTACCGCGCCGCGGCGGCCCGGCAGCGCGCCGGTGTAGTTGTGAGGCTGGGCAGATAGCAGGGTGGCGGCGACCAGCTGTTCCATCTGATGCACGATGAGTTTGTGCTGGGCCAGGTTCGCGTGCTGCGTGGAGCAGTCCAGCAGATAGCTCATCAGGCAGCGCCAGGCGGGGCATTCGCGCCAGCGGAATCCCAACTGGAAGCGCAGCGGCCGGTCCAGCGCACAGCCCAGATGTCCCACCAGGGTGCGTTCCAGCAGCGAGCGGCCCACGCGCAGCATGAACTGGTCGTTGTCCTCGGCCCAGCGCATGGCCAGGTCGTCGTCCGGGCTGACGACCGAGGCGACATCGGGCGTCGAATCCACTTGTTGCGGGCCGCTGCTGATGCGGGCACAGCCCGATAGCGGCATTTGCACCAGGAAAAAGTCCTCCAGCGGGCCGGGCCGGATCTCGACGTTGGCGCCGTAGCGCAGGCGGTTCAGCGAGACTTCGCCCAGCGGCTGGTGGTGCATGCGCGCGTCCAGGCGTTGCAGCGCGCCGACCACGCCCAGGTGGTGCGGACGCATCACGCGGCCGACCATGGAGCGGGCCTCGTCCAGATCGCCGGAGGCGAACAGCTGCTGCGCCGGCAGGCCCAGGACCGACTCGATCCGCGGCCCGGCCGGCGGCCAAGATGTGCTGGTGGCGGACTGCGTCGTGTCGAGCATGGCGGGGGACTCCACTGCCGGGGTCTTGAAGGCTTTGATAGTAAAGCTGCGCTGGACTGGGCGGACTGGTGGAAAACCCGTCCAGGGGCGGGGAGTTCTATCCGCTTTTTGCGGCGGGTGTCCACGGAGCGCAGAAAACCAAGGCAAATTCATGTTGACAACCGGTTTTCATTAATGGAAACTGGTTGTCAATATAACGGACCACCAAGGAGACCACGCATGAATCCGACCAAGGAAGAACGGCTCACCGGGGTGATCCTGACCTTGTTCCAGTTGAACGGCGCGCTGCTCGACTGGGGCGATGCCTTCGTCGCGCCCGAGGCGCTGACCAGCGCGCGCTGGCAGATGCTGGGCGCCCTGGCGCTGGCGGGCCAGCCCCTGAGCGCGCCGCAGCTTGCGGCCGCCATGGGCGTGACCCGCCAGGGCGCGCAGAAGCAGCTCAATCTGCTGTCCGAAGCGCGCCTGGTGGAGGTCCGCGCCAATCCGCAGCACAAGCGTTCGCCCTTGTACCGGCTGACCGATGAGGGCCGGCGCGTGTATGGCGCTATCGACGCGCGCTGGAAGGAGCGCGCGCGGCAACTGGCCGGCGGCTTCAGCGCGGCCGAACTGGAAACGGCGGGGAGGGTGCTGACCGGCTTGCTGGCCGCGCACGTTCCCGCGCCATCGGAGCAAGATCATGAAACATAGAATCCACGCGACGGCAGCCGTGCTGACGCTGCTGTTTCTGGCCGCATTCTGGATATCGACGGCGGTGTCCGAACTGTTCCTGGCGACCTCCGCGGTGGCGCAGGTCAAGCTGGCCATTGCCTATGCCTTGCTGGGCTTCGTGCCGGTCATGATGCTTACCGCCGCCAGCGGCTTCATGATGGGCGGCAAGGGCAGGCATCCGTTGCTGCTTGCCAAGCGCAGGCGCATGCCCTTTATCGCGGCCAATGGATTGTTGATTCTGGTGCCCGCGGCGCTGTTCCTGGCGCTGCGGGCGCAGGCAGGGCTGTTCGACGGGGTGTTTTACGGGGTGCAGGCGCTGGAGTTGGCGGCGGGCGCCGCCAACCTTGCGCTGATCGGTTTGAACATCCGCGACGGCATCAGGCTCGGGCGCTTGCGGCGGCGCCCGCAGGGGCGGGGCCTGGGCCAGTATCCCCCCCCGCGGCCGGCCCCTTTACACATCCCCCCGCCCCCGGGACAGAGGGAAACCACCCCGATGCCGG
>NZ_JCBAMT010000082.1:0-31948 GCF_059760445.1 Achromobacter sp. D7-1
GCATCGCTGTGTGCGGCAAGGCCGGAACGGTTCCCGCGGCGTTATTCCAGTATTTGCGCCAGCGTCTGCGCCACCATGCGGTTGGACAGCAGCACCGGCCGGCCCGAGGCTTGCGCCACCGCCTGGCGCATGCGCTCGGCGTAGCCCATGCAATGCATGACGATCAGGTCGCAGGACGCGAGTTCGCGGCCCGCCTGCTCGAAGTTGCGCGCGGCCTGCGCCGCGTCGGCTTCGTAGGGCGAGGCATGCACGACCAGGGTCTCGCAGGACAGCGGCACGACCATGTGGAAGGCGTCGACCTGCGCCTCCAGCGGCACTACCAGCCCCACCTTGCGGCAATGCTCGGCCAGGCCGGCGACCAGGTGGTCCACCACCTGCTGCGGCTCCACCACCAGCGTGCGCATCGGCGCGATCGCGGTGCCAGTGCACAGCGGCACCAGCACGTCGTAGCCCGCCGCGTCGGCCTGGCGCATGACCTCGGCCAGGCGCGCCTCGGCGGCGGCCGCGTCCAGTTCGATCTGCGCACCGTCGCGCATGCGGGTGGCGAAGCGGTACTCGCCCGGCTTGGGCGCCAGCGCGGCCAGGCCGGCAGCATCCAGGCCGTCCAGCGCGCCGAACTCGTCGATGCGCACCTGCTCGCCCAGGAGCGGCGCCATCTCGGGCACCACGTCGCTGCGCGGCGACTGGCCGATGGTGAAGAACGCCACGCGGCGCGGCTGCGCGCTCATGCCGCGCCCGCGTCGACGCGGCCCACCGTCTGCAGATGCGCCATCGAGCCGTAGCGGCTTTGCAGCGCGGCCCATTCGGCTTCATCCACGAAGCTCATCGCGCCCTGTCCGTAGAGCTTGGCGATCTCGATGCAGAAGCGCATGGCGACGTCGGCGTCCACGGCGTTGGTGACGCCCGTGGCGCAGCCCGGCACCGTGGTCTGCGCGGTCAGCGCCACGCCCACCACCGGCGCGCCGGTGACGATCGTAGGCTGCATCAGCGAGTTCACGTGCCACAGGCCGTTTTCGTAGGGCGTGATGTCCTGCGTGGTCAGCGGCAGGGTCACCGGCAGTTCGCCGCTGACCCAGCCCATGACGTCCAGCATGGTTTCGGGAATGCGCAGCAGATAGCCCTGGCGCGCGACCGGCGTCAGCGCCACGCCACGGTGGTTGACCAAGCGGTTGCCGCGTGTGGTGTCGACCGACAGGATCGCGTCCATGCGCGGGTCGACCTCATGCGACATCATTTCGCGCATGGGGAACGGCGAGCGCATCATCGGCACCGGATGGTGCGGCCGCGTGCCGGCGCGGGGGCAAATGTGGGTGCGGATACGCACCGTGCCCGGCAGGACGTCGCCCTGGCGGGCCATGGCCATCAGCTTGAAGGCCGCGGCGATGGCGACCACCGCGCCGTCGCTGTCGGACACCAGGCCGGTGACCGCGGGACGCGCACCGATGCCGCCCAGGCGGCCGACGATGCCGAGTTGCGGCGCGGCGTCATCGAGGCCGGGAATCACGATGGACAGGAATTCGGTGGCGGCGCCGTCGCGCTCCAGCCGGGTCACCTCGACCTCGCAGTTGCCGGCCGCGCGCAGTTGCCCGGCCACGGCCTCGCCGGTGATGTGGGCGGAGGACAGCAGTTCGATGGTATCGATGACGTGCTTCATGCCGGAATCTCCACAGGGCCCGGGCGGAACACGCGCGGCTCGGCACTGCCGATGAACAGCGGCGCATCGTGCGGGCCGATCAGGTCGATCTGGCCGCCGCGCACGCGCAGGGCCGAACCTTCCGGCAGGCCAAGGACCGGCATCTGCGGATTCAGCGTGCAGAATTCGGCCAGGCGCTGGGCGCGGGTTTCGCCGCGATGTCCGGGCGGATGCGCGTTGGTGTAGTGCGGGTTGATCTGGAACGACAGCAAGCCCAGGGCGTCGAAGCCTTGCGGGTCGGTGATGGGCATGTCGTTGGTGGTGCAGATGCTGGGGCAGCTCAGGTTGGAGCCGGCGCTCCAGCCCAGATAGGCCGCGCCCTCGCGCACGCGGCGCGCCACGACGTCAAGCAAGCCCAGGCGGCGCAGCTGGCCGAGCAGGTTGAAGGTGTTGCCGCCGCCCACGATGATGGCCGCGGCGCCTGCCAGCGCGGCCGCGGGATCCTCGGCGCGATGCAGCCCCTGGATGTCCAGGCCGGTATCCGCCAGCGCCGACGCCACCAGCGCGGTGTAGTCGTCCCAGTCGCGCGTGACGCCGGCGTACGGCACGAAGACGGCCGGCGCGCCTTGCGGCAGCGATGCGATCAGTTCGCGGATGTCGGGCAGCGCGTGGACCAGATAGCCGGCGTCGCTGCTGGAGTTGCTGAGGAGCAGTAGGTTCATGTGGAGGATTTCCGTAAGGGATTTTCTGGGTATCCGGCGGCGCGGACGCATCTGTATTTGTGAGCCTGCAAGCGTTCAGGCCAGCCAATAGGGATCGCTCAGTTCGCGCCCCAGCGCCCCGACCTGCCGCAGCACGGACTCGCGCAAGCGCGCGACGCGGTCGGCATCGGCCTGGAAGGAAACGAAGGACAGGCACAGGCCGCGCAGTTCGCCGGTGGCGGGGTCGCGCACGGCGGCGGCCACCGCGCCTATGCCCGGCATGGCCTGGTCGATAGCCACGCCGCAATGGTCCGCCCGAGTCTGCGCCACCAGGCGCGCCAGATCGCCGACCGTGGCGGGGCAGTCGCGGCCTTCCGTGGGCAGCGGCTGATCGGGATCAGTGCCGTACAGCGCCTGGAACTCTGTTTCGCTCAGGCGCGACAGCAGCGCCCGGCCCATGGCGGTGCCCGAAGCGGCGCGGCGCGAGCCGGGCGGCGACAGCACCTGCACCGGGTGCGAGCCGTTCAGGCGTTGCAGCACCACGGTTTCGCGCTGGTTCAGGGTAGAGAGATAGGCGGTCAGGCCGCTGTCGTCGGACAGCCGGGTCAACACGGCGCGGCAGGCATCGTCCAGCGGCGTGGCCGCCATGCCGGCGCGCACGGCCTGGGCCAGCATGGTCCCGGCGCGATAGCGGCGCGTGGCGGCGTCCTGGTCGAGCAGGCCGTAATGCTGCATCTGATTGAGCAGGCGCGATGCGCTGCTCTTGGGCATGGACAGGCGAGCCGCCACTTCGGTGAAGCTCAGCTCCGACGCGCCTTCCGCGTACAGCCCCAGCACGCGCTGGACGCCATCGAGAATACTCATGATTGTTCCATAAAACGGAACTTATGTTCCTTTAAGTTGAACAAGAATAATGCAGGGGCTGGATGGCGGTCAATACGGAAACGCCATGAAAAAGCCCCCGGGTCACCGGGGGCAGAAATCCGTCGGATCAGCCAGTCGAGAGGAATGGAACCCTTACTCGATCGTCTTCCCGTCCTGCGGCGCACCGCAGAATTGCAGAAACCGATGGAGCGGAGGATGCCGTTCGGCGGCGCGCTGCCAAGCGATGATCGTGGGCGGATTGTGTTCGTGCAGGTCGACCGGCAGGATGACAGCCTCGGCTGCTCGGGTCAGACGTTGCGCCGCCGCCAGCGGCAGCATGACCAGATAATCCGTGCTGCGGATGAACTCGTCGGTAAGCAGCAGATCGCTCACCTGGATACCACGCAGCGGCAGGCTCAAATCCGCCCCCAGAAACAACGCGGTCAGCTTGTCATGCATCATCGTGCCCGAACGCGGCTTGCACCAGGGCTGCGCGTGCAGATCCTTCAGCGTGAGGCGCCGCCGCGCCGCCAGCGGCGATAACCGCGCATTGGCGACAACCACCAAGGGCTGCGGCGCCACCAGCCGCAAGCGGCCCAGGCCGGGTGCGATCAGCTCGGGCGCGTCGTAACACACCAGCGCATCCAGCTTGTCGTCCAGCAGCAGGTCCGCCATGGCGCGATACCCGCCAGCCTGCACGTCGAGGGCAACGCCCGTCTGCGCCTGGTTGAAGGCATGGATCAACGGCGCCAGGCTCAGCTTGCCCATATCCGTGGCCACGCCGATCCGTAGCTCGCCTTGGTGGCCGCCGCGCACGTCCATGACTGTCTGGGCCAGCCCGCGCGCCTGCGCCACCACGGCTTCCATCATGGGCAGGACCTGGCGGCCCATTTCCGTCGGACGCTTGGCATTGCCCATGCGCTCGAACAACTTGAATCCCAGCTGCGATTCCAGTTCAGCCAGGGTTTTCGAGACCGCCGATTCGCTCACGTTCGCGGCCACGGCGACCTCCTTGGCCGAGGGCGCATCGCGCAAGGCCAGCGCAATCTGCAAATGCCGCAGCTTGAGGCGGGAGGCTAGGGACTCCAGGGATGGCTTGAGCATTTCCTCAATACCTTGAGCAAATAATTCACTATACGGTAAAGCCAGGCGATCCGATCATAGTGGCATAGCGCGTGGCCATGGGCCGATCCGAGGGCATCAGATCCGCGGACGTGAAGCCGCGCCGACAGGAGACCGACTTGCTGGACCGCACCCGACTACTTGCCTTCATCCTTGCCGCCGCGACGACGGCCTGCCTGCCACCCAGCGCCATGGCCCAGGAGCCGGCCGGCGGCGACAAGGTCGTACGCCTGATAGTCGGCTACGCAGCGGGCGGCGCGGCCGACGCCGTGGCCCGCGCCTACGCCGAACAGCTGCAGACGGCGGGGTATGCCAATGTCATCGTCGAGAATCGTCCCGGCGCATCGGGACGGCTGGGTTTCGATGTGGTGAAGCGGGCCAAGACAGACGGCCTGACCTTGTATCTCGGCTCGTCGCCAATGTTCGTGATCTTTCCCCTGACCTACAAGAAGCTGGGGTACGACCCAGATCACGACTTGCGCCCCGTCGCTCTGGTGGCGGACGTGCCTACCGGCGCTGTGACGGGCGCCGCCCAACCGTATGGCAGCATGGCTGAATACGTGCAATGGGCCAAGCAGGCAGGCGCCAAGGCGACCTTGGGCCTGGCGACGCAAGGCAGTCCCGGTCAGCTTGGAACCATAGAGATGGGCAGCCAGAACGGCCTCGAAGTCGTGCCGGTACTCTACCGCGGCGCTGCGCCCATGCTGGTGGACGTGGCCGGCGGCGAGGTATCGATGGGCTGGGACGCCGTCGCCAGCATGCTGCCGCTGCATAACGCCGGCAAGGTGAAATTCCTGGGCGTGGCCGGCAGCCGCCGCCTGCCTACGCTGCCCAATGTGCCGACGCTGCTGGAACAGGGCTACCCGCAGTACCAGCATGCCGCCAGCTGGTATGGCGTGTACGCGCCCGCAGCCACGCCGGACGCCACCATCGCCCAGCTGGAACAGGCTTTCATCGCGGCCGGCAAGCGGCCGGCGCTGGTGGAAAAACTGCAGACTGCGGGCTTCCTGGTCGAACCCCAGGACGCACAGGCCGCCAAGCGCCGCATCGGCGTCGAGCGCGCGCACTGGGCCCCCATCGTCAAGGCCGCCGGCATTTCCTTCGACGAATAGGCGGAACGTGGCTTCGATGAGCGATTCTCTTTGCGAGCTGAGCGCGGTCGAGGCCGCGCGCCTGGTCCGAACCAAGGCCGTGTCCCCGGTAGAGCTGGTACGCGCCTCGCTGGACCGGGCCGAGCGACTGCAACCCGTCTTGAACTGTTTCATCACCTTGTGCGCCGACCAGGCTATCGCCGAGGCCAGGCTTGCCGAAGCCGCGCTGATGCGCGGCGATGCGGCGGGCCTCTTGCATGGCCTGCCCTACACGGTGAAGGACCTGGTCAATACCGCGGGCGTGCGGACCACCTTCGGCGCCGTGCCGTTCAGCGCGAACGTGCCGGCCGAAGACGCCGTGGCGGTGGCGCGGCTGCGCCAGCATGGCGCCATCCTGATCGGCAAGACCACGACGCCTGAGTTCGGCTCCAAGTCGATGACCGATTCCCCGCTGTTCGGCCATACCCGCAACGCCTGGAACCTGGAACGCACCTGCGGCGGTTCGAGCGGCGGCGCCGCCGCGGCGACGGCCGCCGGCATCACGGCGCTGGCGGTGGCCAGCGATGGCGGCGGCTCCACCCGCATTCCCGCCGCGTGCAACGGCGTGGTGGGATTCAAGCAAAGCCTGGGCGCGATACCGCACAGCCAGGCGCAGGACGCCATCGGCAACCAGACCTATGTGACGCCGACCACGCGCAGCGTGGCCGATACCCGTTTGATGATGGCGGCCATGGCCGGCCCGCATGATTGCGATCCGTGGTCCCTGGGAGTGCCCAGCGCCGACTACGCCGGCGCGGCGGCCTCCCACGAAACGCTGCGCGGCAAGCGCATACGCTACTGCGCCGCCCCGCCCGGCCGCCCCGTGGCTGCCGACGTGCGCCGCGCATTCGAGGCGGCACTGGCGCGCCTGGCCGATCTGGGCGCGGAAGTCGAGCCGTTCGACGGCGCGGGCTTCGATGTCGAGCCGATCTGGCGCGTCATCAACCACACCGTCTGGCGCACCCGCTTCCTGCCCCTGATCGAGCGCGAGCCCGACGCCTACAGCGCCACCTTCCGGCGGCAGATCGCCACCGCCTCGGCGTTCAGCGCCCAGCAATACCAGGAAGCCATGTTTGCCCGCACCGCGCTCTATCGCAAGGTGCAGGCGCTGTTCGATCAAGCCGACCTGCTGGCCATGCCGACCATGTCCCGCACCGCCTTGCCCCTGGGCACGGACATCTTCGACACCATGGACATTGACGACCGCTCGTTCGGCGACATCCGCGCCCATTGGTATCCGTGGACCATGCTGTTCAACCTGACCGGCCACCCCGCCGTCAGCGTGCCTTGCGGACTGGGCCAGGATGGCCTGCCGCTGGGCTTGCAACTGGTTGGCCCCTGCCACGGCGACCTGCAGCTGTTGCTGGCGGCCGAGGCCTACGAGCAGGCCTGCGCGCCGGCGCCGCGGCCGCCGGTCATGGCATAGTCCGCGTCCCGGCCTATCGCGTCGACAGCTCCGACCACTGCGCCAGCGGCAAGGGCGGCTGCGCATGCAGGATGCGGCCCAGCACCAGCTTCAGCTCAGCCCAGCCGCCGCGCTCGGTGGGCCAGATGGAAGGCGTCACCGCCTGCCAGCTACCGTCCGCCGCGCGTTCCGCCATCTTGAAGCGGAAGGTGTAATGCCCCGCCATTCCCATGCGCAGGTCCGTCACCACCAGCGCGTTGCCGATGACGTCGTAGCGCAGCCAGTCGTCCGTGAACCAGCGCAGGCGCTGGTGCAGCGGTACGTCCGCAAGGGCCTGCGCAGTATCCAGGTTGAGCGGCTGGCGCAGCCATTCCGGCGGATCCCGGTCGAACAGGCTGCTGACCGACTCGTAATAGTGGCCGTCGGGCGTCTTGGCGATGACGCGCCACACCAGCGTGTTGAAAGGCATGGGCACCGCGCGCAGTTCGCTGACGGCAATGCCCTGCGCCTGCATCGCCTCGCGCACGCGGTCCTCGGCGGCAATGCGCGCGGCCAACCCGAATCCCAGGTAGGCCGTGCTGAAGACCAGCGCGGCGGCCAGCAGCCTGCGCGCGGTGCGCGTCATGCCGAAGCCGACGGCGAACAGCACCGCCAGCAACAACGGCACGGTATAGACCGGGTCGATGATGAACACGGCGGCCCAGCTTTCAGGAATGAGCGCCAGCGGCCAGAATAGCTGCGTCCCGTAGACCGTGAAGGCGTCCAGCACGGGATGGGTCACCAGCACCAGCCATAAGGTCAGGAACAGCCGGCGTCCGCTGTACGGCGCCTGCGGCCAGTATTTGCGGATCAGCCAGGTCAGGAAGACCGCCAGGCCGGTCAGCACGAAGACCGAATGCGAGAAACCGCGGTGGTAGGTCATGAGCGACACCGGGTCCGGGTAGCTCATCAGCACGTCCAGGTCCGGCACTGTCGCCAGCGCCGCGCCGTAGATCAGCGCCCGGCGCCCCTGCACCCGTCCCAACAGGGCGCCCTGTATGCCCGCGCCCAGCACCGCCTGCGTAACCGAATCCATAACTCTCCAACATTTAGCTTCATCCAGACGGACTATACGGCGCACCGGCAGTTCCGCAGGCGTTAACATACCCGATTGCGTTCAGCTAAATTTCAACTTTGTATCCATGGACCAATACGTCGACCAGATCGCGATGTTCATCGAGGCCAACCAGGCCTGGGCGGGCCCGATTACCTTCCTGCTCACCCTCGGCGAATCGATGGTGCTGCTGGGCCTGTTCATCCCGGCCACGGCCCTGATGCTGCTGACCGGCGGCCTGATCGGCGCGGGCACCCTGAACCCCTGGAGCATCATCGCCTGGGGCATCGCCGGCGCCATCGTGGGCGACGCCCTGTCCTACTGGCTGGGCCGCTGGGCCGGTCCCGGCGTCCTGCGCCGCTGGCCGCTGAAGCAACAGCGCAGCGGCGTGGCGCGCGCCCGCCTGTTCTTCTACCGCTACGGCTTCGCTTCCGTGCTGATCGGCCGCTTTCTGGGGCCTATCCGCTCCACCATCCCCACGGTCGCCGGCGTGATGGGCATGGGACACAGCCGCTTCCAGCTGGCCAACGTCACGTCCGCCATCCTGTGGATGCCGTTGATGCTGGCGCCGGGCTACATCACGGCGCGCAGCCTGGGCACGGCGGACAATGCGCAACAGATTGCCATGATGATCGGCGCGGGACTCTCGGTGCTGCTAGGATGCGGGCTGTTGATAGCCATGCTGCGCAAGCGCCGGGTCCCGGCGCGCCAACGCCGCGGCAACTGAACCGGAGAGAGGGGCCATGGCCATAGATGGGGAGCCCAGGAATGGCGACTTCGCGCGCTATATCGAGAACCTGACGCGTGCCGGCGGCGTAACGCCGGGGCAGGTTCCCGACAAGCGGGCGCAATCCCGCCCGGCAGCTCCCCCGCCCCCTCCCGCGCCCCCGGCCTCTCCCTCTGAAACGCTATCCGGCGCGCCCTGGGGCAAGCCGGCCCCGCCGCCCCTGCAATCGCGGCAAGCGCCCGCGGCTCCGGGCCAGACAGATGCCGCCGAGGTATCGATGGCCCGCCAAGCCACCCAGCGCAAGATCGGCGTCATCCTGACGGTGGGCGGCATCCTGGCCGGCTGGGCCGGAGCGCGCATCATCTTCGAAGCCCTGCGCGGCCCCGGGTTCGACCTGGACGAGGCCATGCCCGCCGTCTTCCTGTTCTTCTTCGCCATGATGCTGTTCAAGGCCGCCCGCAACGCGCGCAATCCGCGCGGCAAGGCGCCGCTGCCTCCGCTCAAGCGCTCTTCTTACCGCAAGGACGGCGACGCCTGATTCCGCCACCGGGGCGGCCCGGCTCGGGCGGGCAATGGTGCTAACATTTCCGCCGCTGTCGAAAGACCCATGAACCACGGAGTAAAAGTGAATAACGTAGTCGGATTGAACCAGGCCCAGGCGGCCACGATGCTGAAGCTGCAGGGCCACTTGAACAGCATGATCAATCCGGATTGGGTCAACGGCGGAGCCCGCTTCCTGCGCGCCGCCTTCGTCGAATCCGCCGAGGCGCTGGAACACTACGGCTGGAAGTGGTGGAAGAAGCAGACCATCGACCTGCCGCAGGTGCAAATGGAACTGGTGGACATCCTGCACTTCTACCTGTCGCACACCATCGTGCAAGCCCGCGGCGACATCGGCGCCGCCGCCGGCGCGCTGGTCGCCGACCTGTCCGGCCCGGCCTCGGTCGCGCTGGACGGCAAGACCCACACGCTGGACCAGTTGAACGTGCCCGAGCTGCTGGAACTGATCGGCGGCCTGGCCGTGTGCGGCCGCGCCAGCTTCAAGGTGCTGGAACAGACCATGACGTCCTGCGACATGAGCTGGAACGACGCCTACACGCAATACGTGTCCAAGAACGTGCTGAACATCTTCCGCCAGCAGCATGGCTACAAGGAAGGCACTTACATCAAGATCTGGAACGGCGAGGAAGACAACGTCGTGCTGGCCCGCCTGCTGTCGCAGCTGGACCCCGCGCGCGAGGATTTCGCCGACCAGCTGCATCGCGAACTGGAGCAGGCGTACTCGCGCCTGTAAGCGCCCGCCTGCCCCGCCCGCCTGAAAGACGCCGCGCTCGCGGCGTTTTTTCATGGCGGCAGCGCCAGGCTCCCAGGGAAGCGCGCTTCCCAGCCAAGCGCAAGGAACGGAGTTTTAAAAGAGGCGTGAGTTTTTATACTGAACGGGTCTTCAAGCGCAGAGAGGATCCGGCATGCACGCCGCGGCAAGCGAGAACCAGGCGATGAACGCCGCCCGCTATGACTGGGTGACTGTGGAGCATGCCCTGGATGCCCATGGCAACGCCGTACTTCCCCGACTGCTGACGGCGCGGCAATGCCGCGGCCTTTCCGCTCTTTACCCGGACGAAGCGCGCTTCCGTTCGCGCATCATCATGGCGCGCCATGGATTCGGACGCGGCGAATACCAATACTTCGCGTACCCCTTGCCGCCGTTGCTCGACTGCCTGCGCCATGCGCTTTATGCCCGGCTCGCGCCGATAGCCAACCGCTGGAATCAACAACTGCGCAAGGATACGCAGTACCCGCCTGAACTGGACGCCTTCCTGCAACGCTGCCATCGGGCGGGCCAGGCCCGCCCCACGCCATTGATGCTGCAATACGGCGAGGGCGACTACAACTGCCTGCACCAGGATCTCTATGGCGAGCATGTGTTTCCGCTGCAGGTCGCCATCCTGCTGTCCGAACCCGGCAAGGATTTCACCGGCGGCGAATTCGTCATGACCGAGCTTGGCGCCAATGGCCAGCGCGCCGACGTCGTGGCGCTGAACCAGGGCGACGCCGTGGTGTTCACCGTCAATCAACGGCCTGCGGCGGGCGCGCGCGGGCCGCGCAAGGTCGCCATGCGGCACGGCGTGAGCCGCGTGCGCGGCGGCCTGCGCCACACCGTGGGCCTTATCTTCCATGACGCAGCATGACGCCACGCTCGCTTCCGAACATCGATGAGAACCCTATGCATGACAGCGGCATGACCGCCCTCGAGACCCGCCTGGAGCGCCTGGACTGGGCAGACATCGGATCGCAGCTCGATACCGAAGGCTATGCCTTGCTGCCCGGATTGCTGGACACCGAGCTGGCGCGCAGCCTGGCGCGGCAGGTCGACGCGCCGCAAGCCAGGCGGGTAAGCCTGGAATCCAGCGGGCTGGGGCGCGGCGAACTGTACTACTTCGACGCCGCCATGCCGGCGCCGCTGGAGCCGGTGCGCGCGTCGCTGTACCGCCGGCTGGCCGGCCATGCCAATCGCTGGAACGAGCGCATGGGCGCCAGCCTGCGCTACCCCGCCGAGCTGCCGGAATTCCTGGCGCGCAACCGGCAGGCGGGCCAGACCAGGGCGCGCTCTCACCTGAACCGACTCGGCGTCGACGACTACGTGGCGCTGCATCAGCGCAATGATGGCGAGCAGGTATTCCCCATGCAGGTAGTCGCGCTGCTGTCCGAACCGGGCGATGGCTTTCAGGGCGGCGAATTCGTGATGACGGAGCAGCGTCCGCGCATGCAGTCGCGTCCGATGGTGGCGCCGCTCAAGTTCGGCGACGCCGCCATCATCGCCACGGCGGAACGCCCCTTCTCGGGTTCCAAGGGCGACTATCGCGTCAATCTCAAGCATGCCGTCAGCCGCGTGCGCAAGGGCGAGCGCGTCGGCCTGGAACTGTATTTTCACGATGCGCCCTGATGCCAACCTGCACCATGCCGACAACGATCCTGCAACACGAGCCGCCTGAAGCCCGGATTGCGGCGGCCGACTGGCAGGCCGCCGAAGACGCGCTCGGCCGCGATGGCTACGCCGTCCTGCCCGCGCTGCTGACGTCCGCCCAGTGCAGGGAACTCGCGCGCAGCTACACCGACGAAGCGCGCTTTCGCAGCCGCATCGTGATGGAGCGCTATGCGTTCGGCCGGGGCGAGTACAAGTACTTCGGCTACCCGCTGCCCGACGCCGTCCAAGGCTTGCGGCAGTCGCTCTATCCTCGCCTGGCGCCCATCGCCAACCGCTGGCATGCCGCCATGCGGATCGAGGAACGTTTTCCCGCGACCCACGACGAGTTCCGCGACATCTGCCATGCGGCGGGCCAACGGCGGCCCACGCCGCTGCTGCTGCGGTATCAGGTGAACGATTACTGCTGCCTGCATCAGGACTTGTACGGCGATCACGTCTTTCCGTTCCAGGTCATCTTCCTGCTGGACGAGCCAGGGCGCGACTTCGAAGGCGGCGAACTGCTGTTGGCCGAAAGCAACCCCAAGCAGCCTGGCCGGGCCGACGTGGTGCCGCTGCGGCAAGGCGATGCCGTGGTGCTTGCCGTCAACCACAAGCCGGTGCGTTCGGGGCGCGGCTATTACCGGGCCCATCTGCGGCACGGTGTCAGCCGGCTGCGCAAGGGCGAGCGGCACACGCTGGGGATCATTTTCCACGACGCCAAATAAGGCGCGGCGCCAGCGGGGCCGCCCAGCCGCGGATGACGACCGCGCAACCTGTTTCCAGGCGCGTCAGGCCGCGCGCGCCGTCTCGATGGCCGCGTCCCACACCAAAGGGGAGCCGATCTGCCGCCGCAACTGCTCGGTGAAAGCGCGGATACGCGCATTGGCGCGCGGCATGGCGCGCAGCAGATAAATGCCGCTTTCCGGCGGCGGACTGGCGTCCTCCAGCGTCAACTGCACCAGGCGCCCGGCGCCGATGTCCGCGCCCGCGGACCAGTTGGGCATGAGCGCGATGCCCAGCCCTTCCAGCGCCGCGAACCGGCGCGCGTCGCAATCGTCGCATTCCAGCACGAATCGGGCGTCCTGCGCCCACTGGCCATCGCCCAGCTCGCGCCAGCCGCGCACGCTGGTGCTGTGGCGCCGGTCGATCAGGCGATGGCGCGACAGGTCCGCCAGCGTGCGCGGCACGCCATGACGCTCCAGGTATGAGGGCGCGGCGCAGATCAGGTAGCGATGGCTGCCGATGCGCTGCCCGATCAGGCTGCTGTCGGGCTGCTGCCCCACCCGCACCACCACGTCCATGCGCTCCACCACCGGGTCCACCACGCGCTCGGTCAACTCCAGCTCCACCTGCAACTGCGGATGGCGTTCGCCCAGCTGCTGCAGCATGGGCACCACGTAGCGCCGCGCGAACGCGGGCAGGCAACTGACGCGCAACAGGCCTTGCACGGTCTGCTCCAGAGATATGACTTCGGAGCGCGCCTCGGTCATGTCGTGCAGGATCTTCACGGCGCGCTCGTAGAGCACCTCGCCTGCCTCGGTCGGCATCAGGGCGCGGGTGGAGCGCACGAACAGCGGCACCTTGAGTTCGGACTCCAGCGCGCCGATCTGCCGCGCCACGGACGAGGCCACCATGCCACGGCGGCGGGCCACCTCGGAAAAGCTCTGAGCGCGGGCGACGTCGACGAAGATGGACAGGCTTTCGGCGAATTTGACGGTTTTCATTTGTGCGTATGGCGCAAAAGGCTTTGGCGTGCGACGCCAGCTTTCCTGGGGAATTTGCCAATTACGATACCGTGCATGGCCGCACTTTGGCAATTTTGACAAAGATAGACGGCCGGATACAACGACGATAAGCCCAGGAGACCCGCATGCCCCCTATTACCGCCCCCCGCCGCTCGCCCCGCGCCCTGCTGGCGACCGCCGCCCTCGCCGCAGGCGCCTGGGCCACCGCCCTGCCCGCGCTGGCGGATTCCTATCCCAGCAAGCCGGTGACGATCGTGGTGCCTTTTGCCGCGGGCGGCACCGTGGACCGGGTGGCGCGCCAGGTGCAGCAGGCGCTGCAGGACAAGCTGGGCCAGACGGTGGTCATCGACAACCGCGGCGGCGCCGGCGGCACCATAGGCACGGCGCTGGTCGCCAAGTCCGCGCCCGACGGCTACACCGTCGAAATGGTGTTCGATTCCTACGCCACCGAGCAGCACATCTACCCCAAGCTGCCCTATGACACGGCGCGCGACCTGACCGGCGTGTCGTACATGGTGCGTTCGCCCATGGTGCTGGCGGTGACGGCCAGCGGCCCCTACCAGACGCTGGCCGATTATGTGGCGGCCGGCAAGAAGGGCAGCGTGTCCTACGCCTCGGTCGGCGCGGGCAGCTCCAACCACCTGGCGGCCGAGATGTTCCACCAGGCCGCGGGCACCAGCGGCATCCATACGCCCTACCGGGGCGGCGGTCCGGCCGTGTCGGATCTGATGGGCGGACACGTGGAATCCATCATCGCCAGCCTGCCGCTGGTGCTGCCCCACATCCAGAGCGGCAAGCTGCGCGCGCTGGCGGTGACCGCGCCCAAGCGCGTCGCCGCCCTGCCGGACGTGCCCGCCATCGCCGAAAGCTATCCGGGATTCGAGATCTATTCCTGGGTGGGCATGGTGGCGCCGGCGCAAACGCCGGCGGCGACGCTGGACAAGCTGGCCGACGCCACCATCGCGGCGCTGCGCGACCCGGCCGTCGCCGGACGCATCACCGAATCCGGCTTCGAAGTGGTGGCCGGCGGCCGCGACGACATGAACCGGCTGGTGCAGGCCGAATCCCAACGCTGGGGCCAGCTCATCAAGAGCCGCGGAATCGTTGCACAATGACCGACATGCAGACCGGGAACGCCATGCAATCCTTCATCTACGCCAGCCGCGCCCAGCGCGTGGTCTTCGGACCGGGCAGCCTGGGCGGCCTGGCGGCCGAACTCGATACGCTGGGGCTGCGGCGCGCGCTGGTGCTTTGCACGCCGCCGCAGCGCGCGCAGGCCGAACGGGTCGCAACCTTGCTGGACGAGGCGCGCGTGGCCGGGATCTTCGACCAGGCCGTGATGCACGTGCCGATCGAGATCGCGCGCCAGGCGCGGGAGGCGGCGCGCGAGCTGGGCGCCGATTGCGCGGTAGCCGTGGGCGGCGGCTCCACCATCGGCCTGGGCAAGGCCATCGCCCTGGACTCCGGGCTGCCGGTCATCGCGGTGCCCACCACCTATGCGGGCTCGGAAATGACGCCGATCTACGGCATCACCGAGGCCGGCATGAAGAAAACCGGCAAGGATGACCGCGTCCTGCCGCGCAGCGTGGTGTACGACCCGGAACTGAGCCTGTCGCTGCCGGTATCGATGAGCGTGACCAGCGGCATCAATGCCATCGCCCACGCGGCCGAAGGCCTGTATGCGCGCGACGGCAATCCGATCATGGACCTGATGGCGCAGGAAGGCATACGCGCGCTGGCGCAGTCGCTGCCCGCCATTCACGCCGGCGCCGGCGGCGCGGATCTGCTGCAGGCGCGCAGCAACGCGCTCTACGGCGCCTGGCTGTGCGGAACGGTGCTGGGCAGCGTGGGCATGGCACTGCATCACAAGCTCTGCCACACGCTGGGAGGCAGCTTCAACCTGCCGCACGCCGAAGTCCACACCGTGGTGCTGCCCCACGCCCTGGCCTACAACGCCGCGGCCGCGCCGCAAGCCATGGAGCGCATCGCGGCGGCGCTGGGCGCACCGGCTGCGGCGGCTGGCGTGTTCGACCTGGCCCGGTCGCTGGGCGCGCCCACCGCGCTGCGCGATATCGGCATGCGCGAGCAAGACCTGGACCGCGCCTGCGACATCGCCTTGCAAACGCCCTACCCCAATCCCCGCCCGCTGGAGCGCGAGGCCTTGCGGACCTTGCTGCAAAACGCCTACGACGGCACGCGGCCATAGGACGGGATTCAGGCAGGCCGCGGACCTGCCTGCCGCTTTCGCCTAGCGCTGGCCGAAGCGGGTTTCGCCGAACAGCGCCTTCTGATCCCGCGGCTGCGAGCGCCAGTATTGGCGCGGCGCGCTGACCTGGCCGCCCAATTGCGCCGCGGCATGCCAGGGCCAGCGCGGGTCGTACAGCATGCCGCGCGCCAGCGCGACCATGTCGGCCTGACCGTGCTCCAGGATGTCTTCCGCCTGTTGCGCCTCGGTGATCAGGCCCACCGCGATGGTGGGCATGCCCACCTTGCGCTTGATCTCGTCGGCGAACGGCACCTGATAATTCGGCCCGGCGGGGATCTTCTGCTGCGGCGAAACGCCGCCGCTGGAGACGTCGATGAACTCGCAGCCCCGTTCCTTCAAGGCCTGCGCCAACACCAGCGTCTGTTCCAGATCCCAGCCGCCCTCGACCCAATCGGTGGCGGATACGCGCACGCCCAGCGCCACGGACGGCGGCGTGAGCTCGCGCAGCGCCTGGAAGACTTCCAGCGGAAAACGCATGCGGTTCTCAAGCGAGCCGCCGTAGGCGTCGTCGCGCCGGTTCGACAAGGGCGACAGGAACTGGTGCAGCAGATAGCCGTGCGCAGCGTGCAGCTCGATCGCGTCGAAGCCCAGCCGGATAGCCCGTTTGGCGCTGGCCACAAAGGCATCGCGGATACGCGCCAGGCCTGCCGCGTCGAGCGCATGGGGCGCGGGTTCGGACGCGTTGTGCGGCAGCGCCGAGGGCGCCCAGCCCTGCCAGCCGCCAGCCTCGGGCGGGACCAGTTGGCCGCCGTTCCAGGGCGCGTCGCTGGAAGCCTTGCGGCCCGCGTGGGCGAGCTGTATGCCCAGCTTGATGGGCGCATAGCGGCGGATGGCGGCGACGACGCGGCCGATCGCCGCCTCGGTTTCGTCGGACCACAGGCCCAGATCTCCCGGGGTGATGCGGCCGTCGGGCTCCACGGCGGTGGCTTCCACGAACAGCAGCGCGGCGCCGGACAAGGCCAGGTGTCCCAGATGGATCATGTGCCAATCGGTCGCCAGGCCATTTTCAGCCGAGTACTCGCACATGGGCGCGATGACGATGCGGTTGGCCAGCTCCAGCTGGCCGATGGAGATGGGACTGAAAAGCAGGGACATGCTGGAGCCTCCGGGGCATGGGATGCGAAAGCATAGCGCCCCAACCCGGCTGGCGGCCTGAATACCGCAGGCCCGGGCGGGGTCAACCGCAGCCGCGAGCGATACGCTACTGCCCTTCGATCACCGAATCCAGGAACTGGCGCGTGCGCGCCTCTTGGGGCTGGCTGAACAGCACCGACGATTCGGCGTCCTCGACGATATTGCCCTCGTCGAAGAACAGGGTCCGGTCCGAACTGCGTTCGGCGAACTTCATCTGGTGGGTCACGATGATCATCGTCATGCTGCGCCGGGCCGACAGGTCGCGCAGGATTTGCAGGATGCCGCCCACCAGTTCCGGGTCCAGCGCCGAGGTCACCTCGTCAAACAGCATGATGTCGGGGCACATGGCCAGCGCGCGCGCGATGCCCACGCGCTGCTTCTGCCCCCCCGACAACTGCGCCGGATAGACCTCCAGCTTGTCGCCCAGGCCGACCATTTCCAGGTATTCCACGGCGCGTTCGCGCGCCTGGATGCGCGACATGCCCAGCACGTGCAGCGGCGCCTCCATGGCGTTGGCCAGCGCCGTCATGTGCGGGAACAGGTTGAAGTGCTGGAACACCATGCCGATCTTGCCGCGGACCTTGCGCAGATGGTCCGAATTGGGCCCGGCGGGGCGGCCCTGGGCGTCGGTCCACATGGGCACGCCATCGATCTCGATGTCGCCGCTGGTGGGCCGGTCCAACGTCATCAGCACGCGCAGCAGGGTGGACTTGCCCGAGCCCGAAGGGCCGATCACGGCCACGGTCTGGCCCGACGGGATCTCCAGGTTGATGCCGCGCAGCACCTCCAGATCGCCGTACTGCTTGCGCAGGTTCTTGATGCTTACGCTGGCGCTCATCGCTTTCCTCCATATCGTTGCAGGCGGGCCTCCAGGCCGCGCACGCCCCAGGCCGCCACTAGGCTCAGCGCCAGGAACAGCAGGCCCACCAGGGTCAGGGGCTCGGTGTAGCGGAACGTCGCCGAGCCGATCATCTTGCTTTGCTGCAGCAGTTCCACCACGGTGATCGCCGACAGCAGCGGCGTGTCCTTGAACATGGCGACCAGGTAATTGCCCAGCGCCGGCACCACCGGCGGAATCGCCTGCGGCAGCACCACGCCCACCGCCGTGCGCCAGCGCGACATGTTCAGCGCGGTGGCAGCCTCCCATTGGCCGCGCGGCACCGCCTCGATGCCGGCACGGTAGACCTCGGCGCAATAGGTCGCGTAGTGCAGGCCCAGCGCGGCGATGCCGGTGGCCAGCGGCGACAGCCGCACGCCGGTCAGGGGCAGGACGTAGAACAGGAAGTACATCTGCACCAGCAAGGGCGTGCTGCGCACGAACTCGATCACGAAAGCCGTGGGCAGCGACACGATGCGCAGGCGCGAACGCCGCAACAGCGCCAGCGCCAGGCCGAGCGTGACGGCCACCAGCATGCCCAGCACGGTGGCCTGGATCGTGATGAGCAGCGCGGAGCCCAGCGTGGGCAGGATTTCCAGGGCGAAGGACCAATCGAATACCGGCTTCATCGCACGCGCACCTTGCGTTCCAGCAGCCGCACGCCGGCCGTGATCAGCAGGGCCACGGCAAAGTACATCAGCAGCATCAGGGTGAAGATCTCGGTGGTGCGCAAGGTCTCGCTGCGCAGTAACTGGCCGCGGAAAGTCAGGTCGGTGATGGTGATGAGGGACACCAGCGCGGTGTTCTTCAGCAGTTCGATCAGCAGGTTGCCGGCCGGCGGCAGCATGGCCGGCACGGCCTGCGGCACCACGATGCGGCGCATGATCTGGCCGCGCGTCAGGTTCAGCGCGACGCCGGCTTCGCGCTGGCCCGGCGGCACCGCGCGGATCGCGCCGCGCACCACTTCCGCGCCATAGGCGCCGGCATTCAGCGCCAGCACCACGATGCCCACCAGCATGGCGGGCAGTTGCACGCCGAACAGCGGCAGCACGAAATAGAACCAGAACAGCTGCACCAGGGCCGAGGTGCCGCGGAACACCTCGACGTAGACCGCCGCGATCCAGCGCAAGGGACGCAGGGAGGACAGGCGCCCGATGCCCGCAGCCAGCGCCAGCGGGACGGCCAGCACCACCGCGCCGGCCATGATCTCAAGCGTGACCGCCAGCCCTTGCAGCAGTGGCGGCACGAGCTCGGCGAAATGCTCGGATATCAACCGCATGCGCCCCCCTTACTGGCCGGCGCACAGCTTGGCGGCCGTGACTCCCTTGGGCAGCTCCTGCGGGGTGAAGCCGAAGGGCGCCACCAGCTTCTGGTGTTCTTCGGTACCGATGAACTTGGCCAATTCAGCGTTGAAAGCATCGGCAAAAGCCTTGTCGTCGGAACGGAAGGCATAGGCGCCGTAGCCGCGCACATCCTTGCCGTCGATGACGGGGTCCTTGAACGGATCGGCCTTCTCCAGGCCGCTGGCCGCGCTGGTCTTGCCCATCAAGTCGTTGACCGTGAGCGCCGTAGCCGCGTAGGCGTCGGCGCGCCCGGCCTGCACGCCGGACAGCGCGCTGACCGCGTCGGGAAACACCACCACTTGCGCCGGCGGCACCTTGATCTTGGAGGCGTACTCCGCTTCGATCGCGCCCACCACCACGCCCAGCTTGGCGTCGGGATTCTTCATCACGTCTTCGTAGCTGTGCAGATTCTTGGGATTGCCCTGCTTGACCAGGAAGGACTGGCCGACGCCATAGGTGGGGTCGGAGAACGCCACCTGCTGGCAGCGTTCGGGGGTGACGTACATGCCCGCCGCGATGATGTCGAAACGCTTGGCCTGCAGACCCGGAATAAGGGAGCCGAACTCGGTCAGGACGCCCTCCACCTCGTTGATACCCATGCGCTTGAGTACCACGCGCGCGATCTCCACGGACTCGCCCGTGACCTTGGCTTCCTTGCTGTCCATGTAGGCGAAAGGCGCTTCGTTGGCGTAGCCGATGCGTATCTTGCCAGCGGCCTTGGCGGCCTCCAGGGTGGACGCCGCGGCGGGTGCGCTCGCGGCCGGCGCAGCCTTGTCGGACCCCGAGTCGGAACATGCCGCCAGCACCCCCAGGCTCAAGGCGGCAAGCAAACGTCTGGATCGGATCAGGCTCATGGCAGTTTCTCCTGTATTTATTTCGAGGTATATGGATTCACTAAAAATAATACGCTATTAAATGATTTCTATACGAATGATATGCCCGAAAAAAAGCAGGCCGCAGCCTGCTTTTCGATCCGTCGCCCTATGAGAGGTCAGGACAAGTTACGAATGGTAGACGTCTATGTCCCCACTTACTCCGCGTAGGAAAAACGGCCGTTCCTGACGATGCCCATGACTCGGGCGCGCTCGTCGAAGCCCTGGTGGTTGTCCTTGGTGATATTCAGGACGCCATTGGGCACGACCAGATCACGCGTGTTTTCCAGGGCGTCGCGCAGCGCCGCGCGGAACTCCGGGGTGCCGGGCTTGGCGCCAGTTTTCAGCGCCCGCGCCACCGCCGAATCCAGCAGCATCCAGGCGCCATAGGCGTCGCCCGCGAACTGGGTCAGCGTGTTGGCGCCGTAGCGGGCTTCGTACTTGTCGGCGAAGGCCACCGCCACCTTCTTGACCGGGTTGTCGTCCGGCAGCTCGCGCGCCACCACGCCGGGGCCGGTGGGGAACAAGGTGCCTTCCACGTCCGCGCCCCCGACCTGCAGGAACTCCAGCGTGCCGATGCCATGCGTCTGGTAGATGGCGCCGGTGTAGCCGCGTTCCAGCAGCGTCTTCTGCGGCAAGGCGGAAGGCGTGCCGGCGCCGGCGATCAGCACGGCGTCGGGCTTGGCGGCGATGACCTTCAGCACCTGTCCCACCACCGACGCGTCGGTGCGCTGGAAGCGTTCCTGCGCCACGATCTTCAGGTCGGTCCCGGCGGCGGCGGTGAACTCCTTCCACCAGCTGTCGCCATAGGAATCCGCGAAACCGATGAAGGCGACGTTCTTCAGGCCCTTCTTCTTCATGTCCGCGACCAGCGCGGTGGCCATCAACGAATCGTTCTGCGGCATCTTGAAGGCCCAGGCGCGCTTCGGATCCGACAGCGGCTCAACGATGACGCTGGACGCGGCCAGCGCGATCATGGGCGTGCCAGTCTCGGCCAGCACGTCCAGGCCCGCCAGTGCCGCAGCCGTGGTGTTGGGGCCGACGATGGCGTCGACCTTGTCTTCCGAGGTCAGCTTGCGCATGTTCTTCACCGCCCTGCTGACGTCGGTGCCGTCGTCCAGCACCACGTAGCGGGCCGGCTCGCCACCCAGCGTGGCGGGCCACAGGCGGATCGCGTTATTGGTCTGGATGCCGATGGCGGCGGCCGGGCCGGTCGTGGACACGTCCACGCCGATGACGATTTCGGCGTGGGCGGACAAGGCGGGGACGGCCAGCGCGACAGCGCAGGCGTAGCGGACGAGCTTGTAAGACATGACAGCAGTTCTCGGCGAAGTTTGAGCAGATGTCCGTATTTTGCCTGATGGGCGCGCGCCGCCTTGCGACGCGCATCAAGCAGTCGCGCTGCAAGACCAGCGGTTACATCGGCTTGCCGTTGCGTGCAGACGCTTTCCGCGCCTGGCGCCCGTGCCCGCCGTATCATCGGTCATGCCAACCCAGGCAATGCGCTCCGCCCCTAGCCGGCGGCCCGCGCCCTCCCACACCGGCCGCGCTCGCGACGGGCGCGGCCCTACTACAGGAGTCACGCATGAAGAAAACCGCAACCGCCCACTGGTCCGGCGACCTGAAGACCGGCAAGGGCACCATCTCTACGCAGAGCGGCGCGCTCAAGGAACAGGCCTACGGCTTCAATACCCGCTTCGGCGACACCCCGGGCACCAACCCCGAGGAGCTGCTGGGCGCGGCCCACGCCGGCTGCTTCACCATGGCCCTGTCGAATATCCTGGCGGAAGCAGGCATGGTCGCGCAAAGCCTGGACACCAAGGCCGAGGTCACGCTGGACAAGGTGGACGATGGCTTCTCGATCACTGCCGTCCACCTGACCGTGGAAGCCGTCATCCCCGGCGCCAGCGCCCAGGCCTTCGAGGACGCCGCCCGCAAGGCCGAAAAAGGGTGCCCCGTGTCCAAGGTGCTGAACGCCAAGATCTCCATGGACGCGAAGCTCAAGTCCTGATCCCGCTGCGGCCCAGGGCCCGTCCGGCAAGGGCGGCGCCATTGGGCCGGCCTATCCCCTGCTTGCCCAAAATCAATTTGACGCTCCGCCCCTGCGAGAGGATGATGAGAATCATTCTCAGGAGCGAGCATGAGCCAATTCATCTACGCGATATCCGGCGGCAGGACCGCGCTGGCGCAGGACGTGCAGGTGTCGGCGGGACTGCGCCGCATCGCCGGCCCGGGCATCCTGGTGGCCGTGGGCTATATCGATCCGGGCAACTGGGCCACCGACATCGCCGGCGGCAGCGGCTTCGGCTATGGGCTGCTGCTGGTTGTGGTCACCTCGGCCCTGCTGGCGCTGGGCTTCCAGATCCTGGTGTCGCGCCTGGCGCTGGCTACCGGCCAGGACCTGGCCACGCTGACGGCCCGGCACCTGTCGCCGCGCCTGGCCAGGACGGTCTGGCTGGCCGGAGAGGCGGCGATCCTGGCAACTGCCCTTGCCGAGCTCATCGGCGGCGCAATCGCGCTGCGCCTGCTCTTCGGACTGCCGCTGATCGCGGGCGTGGCGGTCACCGGCGTCGGCACCTTCGCCGTGCTGGCGTTGACCCGCGGCAACGCCGACAAGCATGAACGCTTCATCGCCCTGCTGCTGTCGGTGGTCGCCATGTCCTTCGTGTTCCTGCTGTTCAAGGCCAATCCGGCCTGGACGGAAGTCGCGCATGGCGTCACCCAGACTGGCCGGGCGCTGCGCGACCCGCAGGGCTTCCTGATCGCGCTGGGGATACTCGGCGCAACCCTGATGCCGCACAACCTGTACCTGCATTCCGGCTCGCTGGCCCAGCGCGCGCAGCAACTGCCACCCGCCGCGCGCGACCTGGCCATGCGCGTGGCGCGCAACGACACCATCGTGTCGCTGGGCCTGGCGATGCTGATCAACGCCGCCATCATGATCGTCGCCGCCGCCTCGCTGTCGGGCTCGGGCCTCATCGTCTCCAGCCTGGACGACGCGCATGCCGTGATCGGCCAGACGCTGGGCGTGGGCGCGGCCATCGTGTTCGCCGTGGCGCTGTATGCCGCGGGACAAAGCTCCACCATCACCGGCGTGCTGGCCGGACGCATTCTGTCCAACGGTTTCCAGGTCCGCCAAGGCTGGTCCGACCGGCGCCGCGCGCTTGCGACCCGGTTGCTGGCGGGTGCGGCGGCGGTCGGCCTGTTGGCATTCACCGGCGGCCAGGACCCCGACAGCCTGCTGGTGCTTAGCCAGGTCATCCTGAGCCTGGCCCTGCCCTTTGCGCTCGGCCCGCTGGTGTTGCTGGCCTGCCGCAAGAGCCTGATGGGCAAGTACGTGTTGCGCGGCGCCTGGGCCTGGGCGGCGATCGGAGCCACGGTCGGCATCCTGCTGCTGGACGGCTATCTGGTGGCGGACATGCTGGTCTGAACCCGGGACCGGCCGGCGAACTCGGCTCGCGGCGCCCCGTCGCGGCGGAGCTCGATGGCCTCCCGCAACATGCCGATGATGGCCCGGGTCTTCCGTGGCAACGGCCTTTGCGGCGGCGTCAGCGCGGTGACCGGCAGCGAACGCATCCGATGGTCGGACAGCAGGCGCACCAGCCTGCCGGACGCCAGCTCCGCAGCGCAAGCGGGCTGCTGCACGACTCCGATACCGCCCGCTCCCAGAATGATGTCGAACATCGCGCGCCAATGCGTGGTGGTGACGGCCGTGCGGATTGCCGCTGGCCGGCTTTCGCCCGCGGCATCCATCATGGGCAAGGCCTCGTTCTGGAAAGCGTCCTTGACGCGGATGAAGGGATGTCTGGCGAGATCCTGCCTGTTGAGGACCGGGCCGTACCGGTCTAGATATTCGGGCGTGGCCACCAGCACGTGGTCCACCTCTCCCAGCGGATAGGCAAGATAGCGCCCGTCGCCGGCGCTCCCCAGGCGAATCGAAAGATCGACCCCTTCGACGGCCGGATCCACGGCCGCGTCGTTGAGGATCAGATCCATCAGCAGGCCCGGGTGTTCGTTCCGCGCCGCGATCAGCGTTGGAACCACAACCTTTTCGCCGTAGCAATGGGCGGCGGCGATCCGCAGCGTGCCGCCGATCTCCTGGCCCGTCGCCCAGACGGCCTCGGCCGCCTCGGCTGCCGAAGCCAGCAAGCCCTGGCTGCGTTCGTAGAAGATTCTGCCCGCTTCGGTGCACTTGAGCGCGCGTCCCGTGCGCAACAGCAAGGTGGCGCCCAGGAAGCGCTCGAGTTTCTCGATGCGTTCGCTCACCGCTGGCTGCCCCATGCCCAGGTCGCGGGCGGCGCCCGACATCGTCTCGCGTTCGACGACGCGGACGTAGATGCGCATCGCTGCCAAAAGATCCATACCTATCCCGAAATTCCACCCGCCGCCCCCCCACCGCGCATGCATGCGCAAGCCGGGGACTTTGGAGTGCGCCCGCTTTCGCCATCCTGCGCAACCGCCGCAGCACTCCCAGGGCGCATTCTAGGGATGCCTACGTAAACCGAAAAGCCAAAATTCTCTTATCATCGTTTCCGTTTGGTTTACACATAAACGGCGGTGGTCCATGAAACCCAACCAACTGCAGGCATTCGTCGCGGTCGCCACGCAACACAGCATCCGCGCTGCCGCTCGCAGCTTGGGCGTTTCGGCGCCCGCCGTGACCAAGATCGTGCGCGAACTGGAGCGCGAACTCGGCGCCGCCCTGGTCGAACGCAGCGTCAAGGGCATCACGCTCACGGAATGCGGGGCTGCCCTGCTGCCCCGCGCGCAGCTGCTGCTGGATGACATGCGACGGGCGCGCGACGAGGTCGCTCAGTTACGTGACGGCAATGCCGGCCAGGTGCGCGTGGCGGTCAGTGCCGCGTTCGCGCAGACCTTGTTCATCCCGACGTTCCGGCGCTTGCGGCAACGGCGCCCGGGCGTCTCGCTGCACGTCAGCGAAGCCGGCCTGGCAGGCATTCTGACGCGGCTGCGCGAGCCGCAGGTCGATTTCGCGGTCATGCATGCGGACCCGGAGCTGTTGCAGGACGAGTTCGAATGCCAGCCGCTGTTCCCGGTACGGCTGGTGGTCGGCATGCGCAGGCAACATCCCTTGCGCAACCGGCGCTCGATGCACGAACTGCTCAACGCTGAATGGGCCCTGCCCGGCGATGGCGGCGATCCGCTATCGGCCACGACCCGACTGTTCGCGTCGTTGGGCATGCCGGTACCGCCGCGCGTGGTGCAAGGTGATTCGCTCACCGCGGCCCTGGCCCTGGTGTCGCAGACGGATCATCTCGGACTGTTCGTGGAGCCGCTGGCGGACGCGGTCTTCAAAAACCTGGGCATCCGGCGCCTGGAGCTTGACGATGCGCTGCCGGTCCTGCAGGTCTGCGTCATACAGCGCAAGGGCAGCGACCTGACGCCAGCCGCCCGGCAATTCATCGCCTGCCTGCGTGAAGTCCTGGACGAGACTCAACTGGCACCATGAAAAACGCCGGCAGATTGCCGGCGTTTTCGCTCGCGACGCTGCGCGCGTCGCTCCAGGGCACTTCAGTGATAGGCGGAAACCACGGGGTGTTGGCGGCGGCCAGCGTCCATGTCGTGCAGCACTTCACCCACGGCGCCGCCAAACGCCGCCAGGCGCACTTTCAGGCGCAGCCAGCGCGAGCCGGAGGCATGGCCGGACAGGCTTTCCGCGATGATGGCGTCATGAATCAGGGTACGTTCCAGCTCATCCGACATGCGGGCATTCTTCAGCGCGGTATCGCTCATGGTTCTCTCCTTGAGAAAGCGATGTGGAACAACACCAGTCCATCTTAGACCTGTGCTTGCTGCGTCGCAATAAATTTCTCAAGCATTTTTTTGTGCGTTGCGCAATGGGTACAAACACCAAAAATGGTGCACATGTGCACTGCTGCCTGCACCTTGCTGGTGCCGCCCCCGTCCCCTCGATCTGGAGGCGCGCCGTATCAGGCCTGTGCCAGATGCGCCTGAATCAGCATGTCCGCCATCTGCGCGACCCGCCCGGCAGGCCCGCCCTCGCCAAACAGCTGGCTGGAGACGAAGGCGCCCTCGAACAACAACAACAGGCCATCGCCCAGCGCGTCGGGATCGGCCGCCCCCATGTCCGCCGCCATGGCGGCCAAGCGCCTGCGCAGCTCCGCCTTGTGTTCCACCGCCACGGCGCGGGCAGGATGGCCGGCTTCGGGGTATTCCACCGCCGCGTTGGTCAGGCCGCAGCCCCGGTATCCGCTTTGCACCGCTCGCGCGCTCAAGCCGGTGAGGTAGGCCAGGACCTGGGCGCGCGGGTCGCCCGGATGCGCCGCGCAGGCGGCATCGAAACGCGCCCAGAATTCGGCGTCGTAGTCGCGCAGATAGGCCGCCGCCAACTCATCCTTGGACGAAAAGTTGCGGTACAGGCTGGGTTTGGTCACCCCCGCCTCAGTGACGATGGCGTCCACGCCCACCGCCCGGATGCCGTCCCGGTAGAACATTTCGCGCGCGGTCTTGCGGATGCGATCGGCCGCCAGCGGCGGCTTGGATGCGGGCCGGTCGGCGGCGGTGGTTTTGCTGGCCATGGATGGGCTCCTTTTCCGGATGACGGACGCGACGAAAAATCGCTTGACTATGTTACTGACCGGTACGTACTATTCGCAAACCCCATTACGTACCGGTCAGTAACATGAGTATAGCCCAGCCTCCCATTCCTTTCCGGCGCGCCGGCCAGAAGTACGCTTTCGTCGTCGTCGCGGTCATTTTCCTGGCCCTGCTGGTTTCCGCCGGCCTGCGTTCCTCGCCCAGCGTGCTGCTGGTGCCGCTGGAAGAAACCTTTGGCTGGAGCCGCAGCACCATCTCCCTGGCCGCCGCGGTCGGCATCTTCCTGTATGGCATGGTCGGCCCCTTCGCCGCCGCGGCGATGGAACGCTTCGGCTTGCGGCGGGTGCTGATCGGCGCCCTGCTCGTGATGGCAGCGTCCAGCGCGGCCAGCGCCTTCATGACCGAGTCCTGGCATCTGTTGCTGACCTGGGGCGTGTTCTCGGGCCTGGGTTCGGGCGCGGTGGCGGTGGTGCTGGGCGCGACCGTGGTCAACCGCTGGTTCACCAAGCACCGCGGCGTGATGATGGGTCTGTTGACCGCCAGTTCCGCAACCGGCACGCTGGTGTTCCTGCCGGTGCTGGCGGCGCTGGCCTCGTCCGGCGACTGGACCCGCGTGGTCTGGACCGTGGCGGCCGCGGCGGCGGCGCTGGTGCCGCTGGCCTGGTGGCTGGTGCCGGACCGCCCCGCCAGCGTCGGGCTGGTGCCGTTCGGCAGCGATCCGCATGCGCCGCCGGCGCCCGCCGCGCCGCGCACCGGCATGCTGGCCGCCACCTTCGGCGCGCTGGCGCGGGCCTCGCGCACCCGCACCTTCTGGTTCCTGTTCGCCACTTTCTTCGTTTGCGGCTTTACCACCAACGGTCTGGTGGGCACGCACCTGATCGCGCTTTGCGGCGACCATGGCATGCCCGAGGTGCAGGCCGCGGGCCTGCTGGCGCTGATGGGCATTTTCGACCTGATCGGCACCACGGCGTCCGGCTGGCTGACCGACCGCTACGATCCGCGCAAGCTGCTGTTCGTCTACTACGGCCTACGGGGACTGTCGCTGATCTACCTGCCCTATTCCGACTTCTCGTTCTACAGCCTGTCGATCTTCGCCATCTTCTTCGGCCTGGACTGGATCGCCACGGTGCCGCCCACGCTGCGCCTGACGACCGAAGCCTTCGGCGAGCGCGATGCCCCCATCGTGTTCGGCTGGATCGTCGCCGGCCACCAGTTGGGCGCCGCCAGCGCCGCCTGGATGGCGGGCGCCGTGCGCGAAGCGCAGGGCAGCTACCTGATGGCCTTCGTCATCTCCGGCATGACCGGCCTGATCGCCGCCGTCATCGCGCTGATGATAGGCAGGCAGCGCGCGGTGCCGCAGCCGGCCTGACTGCGACTGCGGGCGGACCGCCGGCCCCCGGCCGCGCGCCGCCCGCGCAAATCACAGGCCTAGTCAGGCCTTGGCCGCGCCACCCGCGCGCCCGCGCAAGTTGTAGGTCTTCTTGCTGCCCACATGCTTGCGGATGAGCGACTCCGCAAGCTCGCCATCGCGCCGCATCAGCGCCTGGACGAAGGCCTCATGGTCGGCCACCGCCGCCGTCCATTCGTCGATATCGAAATTCGACTTGTAGCGCAGCGCCTGAACCTGCAGGTTGAACCTGTCATAGGAATGCGTCAGCGCCGGGTTGTGGGCGGCGCGGTTGATGGCGATGTGCGTGCCCATGCTGGCCGCGAAATACGCGCGGATGTCGCGCTGCTCATACCCCTGCAGCATCTGCGCATGCAATTGCGCGATGTGCGCCAGCTCCGCGTCCGTCGCGCGCTCGGCGGCGCTGCGCACCGCCAGGCCTTCCAGCACCGACAGCACATCGAAGATGTTTTCGACGTCATCGGCCGACAACTCGATCACCATCGCCCCGCGCTTGGGCTGCAAGGTCACCAGCCCGTCCGAGGCCAGCATGCGGTAGGCCTCGCGCAGCGGCGTGCGCGAGATCTTCAACTGCTCGCACAGGTCCCGTTCGTTGAGCCAGGTGCCCGGCTTGAAGGTGCCGTCGATGATGAGCTGCCGCAGTTTCTCGGCCACCACGGCCGGCAGCGTGGGGTGATGGATGGCCAAATCGGGGACGGACTGGTCCATAACTTCAGGGTTAGCCATGAGTTGTTGCCACTCGCTAATTCGACTATTTTTGTATCTGGTATACCAAACACCAGCGGCATACCAACCTGACCCCATCATAGATCAAGCAACACGCGGGCAGGCTTACAACCACCAAGGAGACCCACATGCACAAGCACGCTCGCGCCTGGGCCGGCGCCCTGGCATTGACCGCCAGCCTGGCCGCCGCCAGCCCCGCCCTGGCGCAGGACGCATCCAAATGGCCGGAGCGGCCAGTACGCCTGATCGTCGGTTTCGTGCCCGGCGGCGGCACCGACGTGTCGGCCCGCATCCTGTCAGCCCGCCTGTCCACCCTCCTGGGCCAGCAGGTGGTGGTCGAGAACAAGCCCGGCGCATCCGGCCTGATCGCGGCCGACTTCGTGGCCAAGGCCGATCCGGACGGCTACACCCTGCTGCTCGCCAACATGCAATCCACCGTCGCCGCGCCCTACGTAGTGCAGTCCAGCGTCGACCCGATCAAGGATTTCACGCCGGTGCGCTACATCGGCTCGGTGCCCAATGTGCTGGTGGTCAACCCGGCCAAGCACAGCTACGCCAGCGTGCAGAACCTGGTGGACGACGCCCGCGCCAAGCCCAAGCAGCTGACCTACGCGTCTTCCGGCATGGGCAGCCCGCAGCACCTGAGCGCCGCGCGCTTTTCGCAGATCGCGGGCGTGAGCATGGAACACGTGCCCTACAAGGGCAGCGGCCAGGCCATGACCGACCTGCTGGGCGGCAGCGTGGACATGAACTTCGACACTTTGCCCGGCGCCATCAACCAGATCCAGGCCGGCAAGCTGCGTCCGCTTGCCGTGACCAGCACCGAACGCAGCAAGCGCCTGCCCGACGTGCCCACGCTGGCGGAGTCCGGCATCAAGGGCCTGGACGTGGTGCAGTGGTACGCGGTGCTGGCCCCGGCCAAGCTGCCCAAGCCGGTCCTGGAGAAACTCGACCAGGCCCTGAGCCAGACCCTGGCCGATCCCGAGATCAAGGCCAAGCTGGCCGACCAGGGCATGGAACTGGGCGGCGGCCCCAACAATCCCGCGGCCTTCGCCAGCTACGTGCAGGATGAATGGAGCAAGTACGGCAAGCTCACCACCAGCCTGGGCCTGACCAAGCAGTAAGCTCGCAGCAACCCGGCGGGGGTACAGCCCCCGCCCAAGCAAAGGAACACCATGAGCGCTACCCCCACTTCCGATTCCTCCCCCATCCTGCGCCAGCGCGACGGTGACATCGTGACCGTAGTGCTGAACCGCCCGGAAAAGCTCAACGCCTTCACCATAGACAGCTGGCGGCTGCTGGGCGACACCTTCCTGGAGCTGGACGCCGACGACAGCGTGCGCTGCGTGCTGCTGCGCGGCGCGGGCGAGAAAGCCTTCTCTCCCGGCAACGACATCAGCGAATTCGAGACCGCCCGCAGCAACAAGCGTCAGGCCATCGAGTACGGCGCGGTCATGCGCCGGACCATAGAGGCCATCGGCAACTGCCGCCATCCCGTGGTGGCGCAGATACACGGCATCTGCGTAGGCGGGGGCATGGAGATCGCCAGCCTGGCCGACATCCGCATCTGCGGCGCAAGTTCGCGCTTCGGCGTGCCCATCAAGAACCTCGGGCTGGTGATGTCGTATTCGGAACTGGCGCCGCTGGTGCGCCTGGTCGGTCCGTCCGCCGCGCTGCAGGTGCTGCTGGAAGGCACCATCTTCGACGCCCAGGAAGCGTTGCGCCTGGGCGTGGTCACGCGCGTGGCGCCCGACGACCAGGTCGCCGCGGAAGCCCAGGCCGCCGCCCGCCGCATCGCCGACGGCGCGCCGCTGGTGGCGCGCTGGCACAAGAAATTCATCCGCAACC
Source organism: Achromobacter sp. D7-1 (assembly GCF_059760445.1). NCBI lineage: Bacteria > Pseudomonadati > Pseudomonadota > Betaproteobacteria > Burkholderiales > Alcaligenaceae > Achromobacter > Achromobacter sp. D7-1. Next base: position 30,439 of record NZ_JCBAMT010000082.1, read on the forward strand.
TGGTGGACGGCAAGACCCTGACCGACGCCGACCGCGACGAAGCCTTCGACTGCTTCGACACCGAGGATTTCCGCACGGGCTACCAGGCCTTCCTGGCCAAGGCCAAGCCGCAATTCAATGCCCGCTGAACCCCATGCAAGGAGGACTCATGCATAACGATACCCAGGGCGACACCCAGCGCCCCGCCGGCGCGCTTGCCGGCATGCGCGTGATCGAGCTGTCGCAGATCATGGCCGGCCCGACCTGCGGCATGATGCTGGCCGACATGGGCGCCGACGTCATCAAGGTCGAAAAGATCGACGGCGGCGACGACTCGCGCCAGTACCGCGACCCGCAGATCAACGGCATCTCGGCGCCCTACCTCATGCTCAACCGCAACAAGCGCGCCATCGCGCTGGACCTGAAGCACCCCGAAGGCAAGAAGGTGCTACTGCGCATGATCCGCGATGCCGACGTGGTGACCGAGAACTTCCGCAAGGGCACCATGGAGAAGCTGGGCCTGGGCTACGAACGGCTGCGCCAGGAGAACCCCGGCCTGATCTATTGCGCGGTGTCGGGCTACGGCACCACCGGCCCCTATGCCGACAAGGGCGGTTTCGACCTGGTGGCGCAGGGCTTCTCCGGCCTGATGGCGATCACCGGCGAACCGGGCGGTCCGCCGCTGCGCACCGGCAACTCCGTCGCGGACATCAACGCCGGCCTGCTGGCGGCCTTCGGCGTGCTGGCCGCCTATCAGCACAAGCAGCGCACCGGCGAAGGCCAGATCGTGGAAACGTCATTGCTCGAAGCCAGCTTGCAGCAACTGTACTGGCATGCCGCCATCTACTTCGGCAGCGGCGTTTCGCCCGGGCCCACGGGCTCGGCGCACGTGCTCAGCGCGCCCTACCAAGCCTTCCCCACCGCCACCGACTGGATCATCATCGGCGGCGCCAACGAGAAGAACTGGCAGCGCATCACTCAGGCGCTGGGCAAACCGGAATGGGCCGAGGATGCCCGCTACGCGCGCAACCGCGACCGTATGCAGAACCGTGATCAGCTGGTGGAGGACATGTCCGCCATCCTGAAGACGCGCAGCGCGGAGGAATGGTTGGACGTATTCGACGCTGCCGGCGTGCCTGCGGGACCGGTGCATTCCATCGCCCAGGCGCTGTCACATCCGCAGACGCTGGCGCGCGGCATGGTGGTGGAACAGGATCACCCGGTGGCCGGCAAGGTGCGCACCGTGGGCATGCCGGTGAAGCTGTCGGCCACGCCCGCGCAATACCACCGCGCAGCGCCGCGGCTGGGCGAGGACAGCATCGCGATTCTGGGAGAGTTCGGCTATGGCGCCAAGGAAATCGAAGCACTGATCGATGCGGGCGTAGTCGCGGCCGTGGATCGTGAACGCGCACAGGCTTAGGACGTTTTTGGCTGAATTGCTGGCGTTTGGTTGTGTACGGCTGGGGTTCTTGAGTCGCCGGCGTCCGGGCTGCGGGATTCCGATGCTCGCCCCAGTGGGGCTGCGCTTCGG